>VYCX01000081.1 GCA_009843725.1 Boseongicola sp. SB0675_bin_26 | reverse complement strand
TTCATGCAGACCTCTGAACGCCTGGCCCGCCTGGGCGCCCGTCGGTTCCTGTCCGGACATGGTCCCGACATTCAGGAACCGGAGGAGCGCCTTTCCTGGCTGATCAAGCATCGCCAGGCCCGGGCAGACGCGATTCTCGATGCGCTGAGCACGTCACCGCAAAGCGTCGAGGAAGTCACGCGCAAGGTCTACACCGACACTCCAGCTGCCATGCTGCCAGCTGCATCGCGAAACGTTTTCGCGCATCTCATCGACCATGTCGAAAGGGGATGGGCAACGGCACATCCTGAACTCGGACTGTCCGCAGGATTCTCGCGAATCTAGACCCGGCCCGCATTGGAGGCCGGGTTACGGAACGATCCTCGCATCTGCAGAAAGTCACCAAATTTCGCCGCTCCTTCCCACTGGACGAGGTCAAGGAGCATTGCTATATCGACCATCGGCATTCCGGCGTAGCTCAGCGGTAGAGCAGTTGACTGTTAATCAATTGGTCGTTGGTTCGATCCCAACCGCCGGAGCCAACAAAAACAGGGCCTTAGCGAGACATCGCTGAGGCCTTGACCGCTTCTAGCCCCTCAAGTCACGATGTTCCGAGGCGATCTCGGCAGGGTCGTTAATCTGGTTTTCGTAGAGCCCCGCCGGAACCTCGCGAAGAAAGCGGAATCAGTTTCGTATTCCCCTGGTCCAATGAACCTGACGGCTTCGGTTTCGGTGAATTGAATGGCGCTTATATGCTAAAGTAACATCCGGCTCGCGCCGGATTTCCCTCACGATTTCCCGATTTCCACGACGGTGACAGGGCGCATCAGCGCATCGCGTATCTCTTCCGGAGAGGCGTCAACCGATATGTCGGCTTCGAGTTCGGCCTTCGAGGGCTGGTAGCTGTAGGGCCGGACCTCAACGACCGGTTTATCTTTCGCCTCGACCTTGCCCATGATCCCGTCCCCGTGTCTCTGTCCTCGCCAGTAAACTATTTCTTGCTCACTTGCTTGACAAGGCAAAGTCGACCGATAGCCTTCCCCCCGCAATCAAATTCACGCCCCGCTCTGTCGGGTCGCCTGCCGAATGCAAGAGCCTGAAACCGGCTAGGGGTAGCTCCCCGCGCCTTGGCGAATAGGCAGGGTCTTTCCATGCGTGGATTTGATTGCAACGGCCCGGCACCCGCCGGGCTGATCGCGACAAGATCAGAGAGGTGATCACCATGACAACTCGATTGGCAATAGTGTTTGTTGCATTGCTGGCCCTGGCAGGGTGCGGCGGCGGCGGTGGGGGCGGTCCAAGCGACGGCGACGTTCAGACTGGGACCGGATCCCAAACGCCACAGGAAACGGTCGCTGACATTTCGGCCAGGCTTCCCGGATTGCTTTCCCGAACGGACTCCCTGGTTGTTTCGACATGGTATGGAGAAACCGACAACGCCGCGCTTCCGACATTCCGTGCCAGATCGTCATGCTCCGGCACTGTCTGCACTGTCCATGAGCCGCAAACAGGTCTTTCAGCTACCGTCGACCTTGACGATTTCAGTTGGGACACGTCGAGGACCAGAGCGCTTCTGACCAAGCACGACATTACCGTGCTTGAAACTCGGACAGATACCGGAAGGGACTATTCGTCCGTGATGGATCACAGCGCGTTCGCCATCGAGAACGACCGCAGGGTGATTGACGGCGTAACGGTCTGGAGTCGTCTGTCCAGCGCAGGCGGCGACCTGACGCGATCGCGGCCGACAGGAACGGCGACATGGACCGGGATCATGGTTGGCGTTCCGTCCGGCACCGCAGGGCGAAACAACTTCCTGCAAGGTGACGCGGCCCTGACCTACGACTTCTCCGGATCTCTTGACGCCAGATTCACCAGCATCAGAAACATCACGAGGAACCAACCCCACTCCGTCACGAGCGTCCGGTTCGATGACATTCCGGTGTCTTCGCGCGGGACGTTTCAGGCCGGGGGCACAGGCAACCGCATTCAGGGCGGGTTCTACGGCCGCGGCCACGCGGAGACCGCCGGCGTCTTCGAGCAGCAAGGCATCGTTGGTTCTTTCGGAGCCAAGAAGTAGGAACTAGAAGTGCGGAACCCCGCCTGTCCTAGCAAGCGGGGTTCCATCGTCACGAGAAGGAGAAGTTCTCATGAATCAGAAGTATTCTTGGCTTGATTGCGAATTTGACATTTGTCTTCAGGACGGTTTGTGGCGCGCAACGTCCGGTCTATACATTTTCGCTGCTCCAACGAAAGATCATCAATCAACCGGTTCATGGCTTGCGTTGTACGTAGGTCAGACGAGTGATTTCTCCACAAGGATTCCCAATCACGAAAGGTGGCAAGAGGCGCTGCAGCTCGGCGCGACACACGTCCATGCACGGGAAGAAACGGCATCGGTTGTCCTGGACAAGATGGAGGAAGGACTGATTCAGATCTACCAGCCGCCGATGAATGTTCAACACGGATAATGGACATGCCAAACTCCCTCGTCTAGATTGCGGTCTATCCGAGGGGTCATGAGCCGTCTTCAGTCCCCGCCAAGTGACCAGACGGTTCCGCTCTTTTCCAAAACTACCCCACCAAGTCCCGATACTTCAACCGCTTGTCGATCATGCCGTCCACGATCTCGGCCATCTGGTCGAGCGTATCAAGGTCGCGCATGTTGTGCCGCCCCGCGAATTCGGTGACGTAGCGCTGCAAGTGCTTCGCGCTGAAGTGGTGGAAGGTGCCGATGTAACCGCGCTTGATCATGGACCAGAAGGACTCCATCCCGTTCGTGTGCGCCATCTCCCTCACATACTCGCCGACAGAGTGATTGACGGCCTCGTGCGGGTTCGACATGCCCTTTTAGGCGGCGGCTTCGTCCGTGTAGACCTGCGCGTTGGGCGCGGCCTGCTCTTCCACGAAGCCCTGAAGCGTCGGCGCGTCGGTTGACTGGACGACACGGGCGACAACAAGGTTCGTGAAATAGCTGCTTATGTGCCTGGCTGATCTCTCTGGGCGGAACGGCACATTCCATACGTATGTCGACTTTGCTGTCGATGATGACATTGGGCGGCACTGAATGGCGGAAAATGCCATCGAGTTCCGGGCGGGTGCAAATTTCCCAAAAAAGCGCTTGTGTAGGCATGCGCGCCGCTGATGCATCGAGCGACGCTTGCTCCATCCATCGCAATTGGAAATGAAGGCAAGGCGATGGCTTCCCAACATGTCACTGCGCCTCGGTGCAATCGACCGCGTCCGCGCAAAGGCCGTGCGTGGTGATCGAAACCGCAATCGGGAAAATTGCGCCGTGCAGCCGGGCACGTTGAAGGCAGCGTCCGTAACGCCGTCCAAGACGACCGAGCATTGCATGGACGGCAACGAGTTCAGCGCACCGCCGGGAAACTGCCGCACGGTCAGCGCTCAGCCTGAAGCCTTGGCGAGCCTTTCCGCGAACGGAATGAACAACGCCTTGTTCATCTGGTGCTTGGGACCCATGAAATAGGCCAGCGTCCGTTCCTTGGCTGAGGCCGTCGGTACGGCCGCCAGACAGGCGGCGATGGCAAGGGCTGCGAGTTTTGTTCATGCCTCCCTCCTTGGTGGGGTGTTTTGGCCGGAAAACGCACCGGCCCGAGTGCAATCAGGCCGCGTAGGGCAGGCCTATGTATTCGTATGCAAGCGCGTGCTGGGCCGCCTCGGACACACGCAGCAAGTCATAGTCGTTCTCACGGATTTTCTGGTCGAACGGATCCTCGTCGGGAAACACGTGCAACAGCTTCGTCAGCCGCCACGAGATGTTCTCGGCCGCCCATATGCGCATGAGCGCGGTGCCGGAATAGTCGTCAAGAAGGTCGTCGCTGGCGTCCTTGAAATGCGCCACCAGGGCACGTTGCAGGTAGTAAACATCGGAAAACGCCAAGTTCAGGCCCTTGGCCCCGGTTGGCGGCACAATATGGCCGGCGTCGCCTGCCAAGAAC
>VYCX01000360.1 GCA_009843725.1 Boseongicola sp. SB0675_bin_26 | reverse complement strand
GGCGGTGACGCTCGGGACTGGGTTGGTCCGGGGACCGGTTCGGATGCGGACGGCATCACCCGCAAGACGCGCGTGGTCGAGGAAGGCTTGGCGCGTCATGGCAACAAGGCGCCCCTCGACAAGCTGGCCGCACTGGGCGGGCGGGAGCAGGCAGCGATCTGCGGCGCCGTGCTTGCCGCTCGTGACGCCAGGCTTCCCGTCATCCTGGACGGCTACATCTGCACTGCCGCGACAGCGCCGCTACACGCGGTCGACCCGGAACTGCTGGCCCATTGCCTGATCGGGCATCGCAGCTCCGAACCCGGGCACTGCAGGCTCATTGATGCCTTCGGCAAGGATCCGGTCCTCGACTTCTCCATGAGGCTCGGTGAGGGAACGGGAGCGGCATTGGCTCTCGGCATACTCAGGGGCGCGCTGGCCTGCCACAACGGAATGGCGACTTTCGCGGAGGCCGGAGTGGCCGAGGCGTGAACATGGCCCGTGCAAGATGGCTTGAAGCCAGGCTTGCCTTTGCCTTCCTGACCCGATTGCCGTGCGGTCCGGAACCAGGCGAGCAAGTCGCGATCGGTAACGCGGCATGGGCCTTCCCGCTGGCCGGAATCGCCGTGGGGATCTTCTCCGGGTCCGTCTATCTTGCTGCCATCCTGGCACTCCCTGCCCTGCCATCGGCGATACTCGCCATGATCGCGGCAATTCTGGCTACCGGAGCGCTTCACGAGGACGGGCTTGCCGATGTGGCCGACGGGTTCGGCGGCGGCACGTCACGGGACGACAAGCTCCGGATCATGCGCGACAGCCAGGTTGGCAGCTTCGGCGTCGTCGCGTTGATTGCGGCATTCGGCCTTACGGCCGTTTCCATGGCAACCGCGCCGGCTGACCTGCGCACTCTTGCCTGGTTCGCCGCCATCGGCGCCTGCAGCCGTGCCGCGATGGTCGTTCCCATGGCGCTTCTGCGGCCTGCCCGGTCAGACGGCCTCGGACATGCCGCGGTCCTGACCTTGGGTTGGCGATTCTGGATTGCAATTGCATTGGCCGCCTGCGCCGCGCTCGCGACGGTGCCAGAGCTGATTCTCGCGACGGCCTTGATTGTGGTGCTCGCGCTCCCGCTCACGAAATGGCAGGTCGATGGCCAGACCGGCGACGTGCTCGGCGCGACCCAGAAAGTCGCCGAATGCGCATGCTGGCTTACCGTGGCAATCCATGTGAACGCGTCCTAGCGGAACTTCACCGTCGATCCTGCAGGCGCTGATGCTGGGCAGCGCTGAGCGTCCCCGGAATTGCCGGCTCTTCAGGAGGAATGAACCTGCCGCCGCCTCTCCCTTTCGGGATGCCCTGCACCGCTCCAGCCGATCGATGTCGTTTCCCGGACATTGCCGCAAACGACGTCCTCGCTGCGACTCAGCACAGGCTCTCGGGCAGGGCGATCCAGCCCATCTCTTGCTGCACGGGGCGCGACAATGCTTCATCCGGCAGGATGGCCCGCCATGGTGCCAGGCGACACCGGCACAGAACGACCGCCTCACATTCGGGGAACCTCTAACGAGTTCTCCCGGCAGGCTGTCGTGGCGATGCAGAAGCACGAAGCTCAACCGGGATGGCATTCCGCCCGAGCGGCAGCACCCATTGTCTGGTCGTCGCAGTCTACGAGGTTCCGGCACGAGCCGCGGTTGATGTTCCCGGCATCGGGTATTCCAACGTCCCTGAGATTTCCGCGATCATGTTGTCGGGAAACTCCGGCATCGGGAGACTTCCACCTGCACGCCATTCATCCACCGCTGCTTCGGCCGATGCCGTGCGCTCCTCGTTGCGACCCGGATCACGTCCCAAGTAGAGCGTCTGCGACGGATACGCGAAGTAGGCGCCGCTCTCGGCAACAATGTCTATGATGCGCAGGTAGATGTCCTCGCGTATGCCGGTGAACTCGTTCCAGTCCGTGGACGCGATGAACACGAAGATCTCGATGTCGAGCGAATGTGCGCCAAAATTGACGAATCGCACCCGGCATGGATCCGGCAGGGTCTTCGGATGCGCATACAGCATGCGCCGAAGTTCCACGAGAAGGTACCGCATCTGGTCTGGAGACGTATCGTACCCCACCTGAAGCACTGTGTGGAGACGCAGCATGTCACGTACGCCGTAGTTCTCGATCCGAATCGTCGACAGCTCCGCGTTCGGGACGGTCACGAGCGTGCGGTCAAGTGTCCGGATTCTGGTAGACCGAATGCCTATGTCCTCGACGGTTCCGAGGTGATCTCCGGCGCGGCAGAAGTCGCCGATCCTGACCGGGCGGTCGGCCACCAGGACGAATCCTCCGAAGAGGTTCTCGAGCGTCTTCTGTGCCGCGAGAGCGACGGCAAGACCCCCGATCCCGAGACCGGCCAGCAGTCCCCCGATGTTGAAACCGAGATTCTGCAGAACGCTAAGGACCGCCAAAATGCCTATGAATGCCTTTGCCGCCCTGCGGCCCAGCGGAACGAGCGTGGCGGTCGCGGCGTTCTTGCTGGCAACCAGCCTGGATTCCACATAGCCCGAAGCCAGGTCGACCAGACGGGAAAGCAGCCATGCAACCGACACGAAGATCAGGACCTTGCAGACGACGGAGAGCACCGCAGCTGCGTGCTCCGGCAGCTGAAGCGTGAACGCCCCACCGTAGAAGACGGCCACCGTGGCCGCGAGCCGGGTCGGTGCGATGGCCCGATCAAGCAAGGATCTGTTCCACGCAGTCGTGCTGCGATTGGCAAGGGACCGCAGGACGCGAAAGGCGCTTCGGACGGCGAGGGCGCTGACAAGCCACGCAAGGGCGAGCAATGTCGCGAGAGCGAGCCATTGCCATGGACCGAGTTCGAGCAGGCGCAGTCCCGCGATCCCGGTCCATTGCAGCGGATTGCCCGCGCCTTCCGCCGCCGTGCCGGCGGCAGTCTGCGCGACGGACGCCGGTGCAAATGAAAGCGCGGCAAGACATGTCAGCAGCGCCGTTGCCTGCCAGGAAATTCCTGAGGCTTGTTTCCCTCCGGGGATTGAGAAGAGTATCTTCATCTTTCGAGAGTCCTTTCTGTTGGTCGTTGTCGGGAACGGTCGCTGATCGCAGTTTGTCACCGGCTCGTGCGCCCGGTCGTGGCTCGGGCATGTTCGATGCCTCACATCCGTTCAGCCAGCGCCGTGAATGCCGCGCGGACGATCCGGCCCTTTTCCAAGTCAGAAAGGAAGGGCGCCCTCGACAGTTCGAGCTGTAGCCAAGGCATTTCCGTCGAATGCTGGCGCGTGATGTATCCGCCGCTGAACGGGTCGTTGATCGTCACGTTCGGGCCGATCAGCTCCTCGAAACAGGATTTCAGCGCCGCGATCCAGTCCTGCGGACAGGTTCCGTCGCTGCAGCCAAGGCAGACCCACGGCCGTTCCTTGCCCTTGTCGGGTCCCACCGGCGGCCCCGTCGCGGCCATCGTATGGCAATCGACCGCGAGGCGTACGGCTTGCCCGGCAGCCAGTTCGGTGAGCATACGATGATAGGGCCGGTGGTAGCGCTCGATCAGCCGCCTAGCGACGTCTTCGGACAGTGGTGTGCGGTAGACGGGAACGTTCCAGCAGGTGTGGGTCTTGACGATACCGTCGCGGCTTCGGTCGCCCTCGGACCGGTTCATGTCGACGATGGCGCGGGCGATGTCCGTCGCGTGAAACGCTGCAACGATCGGCTTTAGGCCCAGATAGATTTCCGCCGCGCCTTCGTCGCCGTCTTCCGCGATCTCGCGCGGCGTGAGCGCGCAGCCGGGCGCGGCCTCGGGTGGTACCGTCAGCCCGGCGTGAGGCACAGACACCAGGAACGGCAGCGTCACTTGGTCGGCCCGTTGGCAGCGCCGTCCCTGCGCGGATCGGCAACGCCGGTCAATCGGCCGGACCTGTGGTCGCGAACCACCATCTGGACGCATCCCATGTAGAAGCTGAAGGCTTCCCG
>VYCX01000134.1 GCA_009843725.1 Boseongicola sp. SB0675_bin_26 | reverse complement strand
CCATATAGACAACGCGTAATGGCACGCGAGCAGAGCCGAGGGGCAAGAATGGCAAAGCGATCGCATGACGACGACGTGGAATTCATCAAGTCACTGGCTGAACTCCTTAGCGAAAACGACCTTGCCGAACTGCATGTGAAGCGCGAGCATCCCGAAGAAGGGAGCCTCAATGTTCGGGTAAGCAAGGTAGGCAAGATTGCTGCACCCGTCGCGATCCATGCACCCGCCGCCCCGGTACAGACGCCCGTCCCTGCCCAGGCCCTCGAACCGGACGCGGCCTCCGCGACGCCAGCAGGAGATGAAGGTGATCCGGCCGCACTGCCCGGAGCGGTCGTGTCGCCCATGGTCGGAACCGCCTACCTGCATCCGGAACCCGGTGCCGAGCCCTTCGTCAAGCCAGGTGACGAGGTGACGGAGGGTCAGACCCTGCTGATCGTCGAAGCCATGAAGACCATGAACAATATCCCGGCGCCAATTTCCGGCACGGTCAAGCGCATCCTGGTCGAAGACGGTGCGCCGGTTGAGTTCGGTGCACCGCTGATGGTGATCGAGTAGGGTCGCGCCCGTGTTCGAGAAGATCCTGATCGCAAACCGAGGCGAGATCGCGCTTCGCGTGGTCCGCGCCTGTCGCGAGATGGGCATCCAGTCAGTCGCGGTGCATTCCACGTCCGACGTGGATGCCATGCACGTACGCATGGCTGACGAAAGCATTTGCATCGGGCCACCCCCCGGAGCGCAAAGCTACCTGTCGATCCCGGCAATTGTCTCCGCCTGCGAGATCACGGGCGCACAAGCGGTTCATCCAGGCTACGGCTTTCTTTCGGAAAACGCGAAGTTCGCACAGATTCTCGAGGACCATGAGCTTAAGTTCATCGGACCTTCTGCGGAACACATCCGCCTCATGGGGGACAAGATCACCGCGAAGGACACGATGAAAGGCCTGGGCGTGCCCTGCGTGCCAGGCTCCGACGGCAGCGTGGAGACACTCGATGAAGCGACCGCGCTCGGCAAGCAGATCGGCTACCCGGTCATCGTGAAGGCCACGGCTGGCGGCGGCGGCAGGGGCATGAAGCTGGCAAAGTCCGCCGGCGAAATGGAGTCGGCCTTCCATACGGCACGCTCGGAAGCCAAGGCCGCTTTCGGCAATGACGAAGTGTATATCGAGAAGTATCTGGGCAAGCCTCGTCACATCGAGATCCAGGTCTTTGGCGACGGAAAGGGCAAGGCAGTGCATCTGGGCGAGCGTGATTGCTCGCTGCAGCGCCGCCACCAGAAGGTCCTCGAGGAAGCGCCCGGCCCCACGATCGACGAAACCACCCGTGCCCGAATCGGCAAGACGTGCGCCGATGCCGTTGCGCGCATCAACTACGCGGGAGCCGGAACCGTAGAATTCCTGTACGAAGACGGCGAATTCTACTTCATCGAGATGAACACGCGGCTGCAGGTCGAGCATCCGGTGACTGAATCGATCTACGGCGTTGACCTGGTTCGCGAGCAGATCCGGGTCGCTGCCAACGAACCGATTTCCTTCACTCAGAAGAGCCTGCAAATGGACGGGCACTCCATCGAGATCCGGATCAATGCCGAGAAGCCCCCCTTGTTCTCACCTTCTCCAGGAAGAATCACCCAGTATCACGCTCCCGGCGGTCTCGGAGTCCGCATGGATTCGGCAATCTACGACGGATATTCCATCCCGCCCCATTACGACTCCTTGATCGGCAAGCTGATAGTCCATGGACGTGACCGTCCGGAGGCGCTGGCACGCCTGGGTCGCGCCCTTTCCGAGTTGATTGTCGACGGGATCGACACAAACGTGCCGCTTTTCGACGCGCTCCTGAGGGAACCCGCGATTCAGTCGGGCAACTACAACATTCACTGGCTGGAAAAGTGGCTCGCCAAGAATTTCGAGTGACACTTCTGCGCTTGATTGAGTTCGCGCCACCCCAACCAGGACGGGCATCGTGAGCGACCGAAATCTGACAGCAGAACTTCTGCTCGGAGCCTACGCGACCGGTGTCTTTCCGATGGCGGAATCACGTGATGATCCCGACATCCATTGGGTCGACCCCCGTGTGCGGGGCGTGCTGCCACTTGACGGTTTCCACATGTCGCGGTCTCTCGCGCGCCGGATGCGAAGCGGGAACTACACGGCCACTCTCGATGTAGAATTCGAGGCAATAGTTGACGGTTGTGCCAATCGAGAGGAAACCTGGATCAACGGGACGATCCGGGAGCTTGTGATCGAGCTTCATGCCATGGGGCATGCTCATGGATTCGGCGTTTGGTCGAAGGGCCGTTTGGTCGGCGGCATGTACGGAGTCGCGCTCGGGGGCGCGTTTTTTGGCGAAAGCATGTTCTCCGCAGCGACCGACGGCTCGAAAATGTCGCTTGCATGGGCTGTCGACCATCTCAGGCGAACCGGGTTCGTCCTCTATGACACGCAATTCAGTTCACCGCACCTGGCCTCTCTCGGCGTCGCAGAGGTCACGCGCGCGGTCTATAGAGCTGCATTGGCACGCGCACTTGAAGCGTCGGCCGACATCACCCGAGTGCCGCTCGAAACCGACCCTCAGGCCGTAGTGCAGCGGATCACCCAGACGTCGTACCGAGGATGATCAAGCGCGTTGAGCGCCGGGCTTGACGCGATCATCCAGCCATCGAAAACGACAGCATCGCGCACGGAATCGCGGATCGTAAGCCATGCGAATCCTTCGCCGGCCGGATTGTCCTCGAAATAGCGGCACTCGCCGAGATCGACCTCGACTCGCCCCACGGTGACGGTTTCGCCGACACGAAGCTCGACATCGATCACGTCGCCGGAAACCTTGTCCAGGCCCTTGAGCAAGACGCCTCCGGAACGCACCACCCTGACTTCTTCGGGCACGACGCCGGGAGTGGCGACGGACATTTCGTCAACGACAGATGCCGTGACATCTTCCTGGCCATGGGCTGCACCGGCCAGCAACGCCAGAAGCACAAGGGCACGGATCATTCGTCTGACCCGGACACGAATTTCATGAGAAGCTGAACGACGGAAATCGCGCCTTGCGTATCCTCGATTTCGCTGCCCGGCTCGAGATTGATGATCGACCCGCCGGGAAGAAGCTCAACGAAGCTGCCGCCGAGGAGGCCTTCGGAGGAAATGACGGCTGCCGTGTCGTCCGGCAACAGCACATCGTCCTGAACGCTCAGCACGGCGCTGGCACGGAAGGACTGCGGGTCGAGATTCAGCTCGAGGACCGACCCAACCTTGACTCCCGCCAGCCGCACGTCCGTGCCGATGCCGACTCCTTCCGCCGAACGAAAGGAAGCCGTGTAGGTATCCATGCCCGACGCGGATAGGTTCACGCCGCCAACCTGCGCCAGGTAGATCAGGAATCCTGCCGCCACGGCCAGAACGCCTGCACCTGCCAGGACTTCCGTTGCGTTTTCCGACATGGCAACTACTCCGGGACCCAAGCTTCGTAATCCTTCCGGTCAACCGGCTTGGATTGCCGGATCGAACCGGGAGGCGCGTATGCCAACGACGTCCCCGTCAGGTTCTCTTGGTGCGGCTTTTCCCATTCCTTGTGGGCGAGCGGCTGTTTTGTCGGTGGCTCGTCATAGGTATAGTGCAGCCACCCGTGCCAGTCCGCACCAATCCGGCTTGCCTCGGCCTCGCCATTGTAGATCACCCATCGCTTCCCGTCGCGAGACTGATAAAAGACGTTGCCCTGCTCGTCTTCGCCAACTCGCTTTCCTTTGAGCCAAGTGTGGAACTGGGTGCCCCAAGTCTGGCCGTTCCACCAGGTGACCGCTCGAACAAGCGTGTTGAGAATGCCCATGCCGAACCTTCCTTCCGATCTGTTCGCGGTATGGCGCAAGGCGAATGAAATTTCCAGCAAAAGCCGACTTTCGGCAGGGCAATCGCGTTTGAAGGAGTTCCCTGAAGAGTCCCCCCTTGGCTTTTTC
>VYCX01000187.1 GCA_009843725.1 Boseongicola sp. SB0675_bin_26 | reverse complement strand
AGGATGCCCGCCGGGTGCGCCAGGAGCCATGCGACGGCCACGGCGGCTTCGCCGACCCCATGCCGGATGGCGATCTTCGAGATCGCGGTGCGCAGGCCGCCTTCGCCGGCAAAAAGC
This sequence comes from Boseongicola sp. SB0675_bin_26, assembly GCA_009843725.1. Lineage (GTDB taxonomy): Bacteria > Pseudomonadota > Alphaproteobacteria > Rhodobacterales > Rhodobacteraceae > JAJEFO01. Next base: position 3,838 of record VYCX01000187.1, on the reverse strand, counting down.
GACCCGCCGCCCGGCGGCGACCATGCCATGGGGCGTATCCGCCGTTCCTGAAGGAAGGCCAAGTCGCCGTTTGCCAGGGGAGTCGTCTCGGCGAGGCTGATCTCGATCTGGTTGGTCGATAGCGGTGTCGACATCGCAGACTGCAGAAGCGTCCAGTCCCAAGGCCGGAAATTCGAGACCCCGACCGCGCGAACCTTCCCCGAGACGACGGCGTTGTCCAGCGCGCGCCCGGTCTCTTCGGGATCCATGAACGGGTCGGGACGGTGAACGAGCAGGAGGTCTATGCGGTCCGTAGCCATTTCCGAAAGCGACGTGTCTATGGACTTGGAAATGTGCGCAGATGTCGTGTCATAGTGCTTGACCCGTGCAGATGAATAACGCCCGGCCGATGCAACGATGCCGCACTTGGTGACGATTTCGAGCTTGTCGCGCAGCCATGGGCTCTCCTTGAGGCAGGCGCCGAACAGTCCTTCCGCAGTGTAGCCGCCGTAGACGTCCGCCTGATCGATGGTCGTGATCCCCTGTTCGAGGCAGGCTTCGATCTTGGCGCGGATATGCGAGGGCGAAGTGTCATCGTCGTTGCCGACGCGCCACAGCCCGTAGGCAATGCGGCTGCACTCGATGTCATCGCAGATCGCGACGCGCTCCATCATCTCGTTTCTCCATCGCCAAGCGGGGTTGCAGAAAATGCGTCAGGTACACGGCCATTGGCAATTGGAAGTGAGCATGTCTTCAGTTTCGGAACTGCACGGGCACGGAACGCCCTGCGCACGTTCATGTGCGGATAGCCCGTGAAGTTGAATGACCGGATGCCCATCTGCTTGCAACTCTCGAATTCCGGGAGGTTCTGGTCGGTGGATCTGATCATGACGGACCGCAGCCGGACCGGTCCGGTCCAACGGCGGTCCAGAGATGCGACTCCAGGTAGCCGGCAGTCATGTTGCGATTCGTTCTGTTCGATGCCATGTCGTGGCCCAATGACCGCCGGAACGGCGGCACAGGCGACAGGAACATTGGCGAGCAGAACGACGAATGCAGACAAAACGGTGCTGACCGACGCCATGTGGGCGCGGATCGAGCCCATTCTGCCGGGCAAGGCGTCCGACCCTGACGGCACGTCGGCGGACAACCGCTTCTTCATGGAGGCTGTGCTATCGCGGTTCCGCACGGGATCGCCGTGGCGCGACCTTCCAGAGCGATTCGGCATGCGGGAGGCGTCTTCAAGCGGTTCCGCCGCTGGATGCATGCCGGGGTTTTCGAGAGCGTTTCCAACGTCTTGCCGGAGGAGTTCCACCTCGAGTGCATGTTCGTCGACGGCAAGGTTGTCCAGAGGCACGAACTTGCCGGGGTGCCCGCCCCTCTCGATGACCTCCCGTTCGGGGCCCACGTCGGCGACAAGGCGTTCGATGCGGACAGGCTGCTCGAGGACCCGGACGGATGCGGCGCGGAGGCGGTGATCCCGTCGAGGCGGAACCGGACGGCGTTCCGGGAACATGGCCGGGAGATGTACAAGTGGCGGCGCCTGGTGGAGAACTTCTTCGCGAGAATCAAGGAGTTCCGGGCGATCGCGACGCGCTGCGACAAGACCGGGCTTCCCGGCGGGGATGCATCCCGTCGCCGACGTGGCGGCGGCAACATGACTGTCAACAGATGAGAAACTGAATGCTATGTGGTCCTCCATTCTTGTGACCCATTCAGCTCGCATGTCTAAAATGGAAACGGACCGGTGCCTCCATCAGGCCCGATCCGGACGGTATGAAATCCGGCATCCCAGCGGTGCAGCAGACATCCATCCCCCATTGCCATGAACCCTGCAGGCGCGTCTGCGCGACGATCAAAGGCGAAAGTGCTGCAGGGTGAAGGTGACGATATGGCGACATGTCCGGCAACATTAGTCACCATCATGCTGTGAACATGTCCGCAGATGATCCGCAGCTGTCTTTCATGACCGGCAATGACATCGCGAAAGGCGGCACAGTTTGTCAGGCCGATATCGTCCATGAAAGCGATGCCCGACGCGAACGGCGGATGATGCAGGGCCAGAAGTACAGGCAGTCCTTTCGTGCGCATCAGAGCATCGTGCAAGAAGTTCAGCGTTTCCTTGCCAAGGTCCCGTGCCCGTGGCCTTCGACAAGGGTGTCGAGTCCGATGATCGTGATGTCCACAATGTGGCGGCACCAGTTCAGGGGGCCATCCGGCGGCAGACTGTCCGCGAATGCCTCCCGCATCGACGAGCGAATGTCGTGGTTGCCGGGAACGACCAGAAGCGGGAAGTCAAGCGGTGCCATCAATGCCTTGAAGTGCGAGTAGCTTTCGGCGCTGCCGTCATGGCTCAGGTCTCCACTGACCAGAACCGCGTCGATTGGACCAATCCGGCGACGGATGCCGACGATCTGGTCGACCAGCCGCTTCAATGCATCTGCAGTTTCAAGCCGTCTTGAGACCAATTGGCCTTCCCGCACAATATGCGTGTCGGAGATGTGCAGGATGCACGTCACTTGAGCCCCGCCCGCAGGAAAGCTTGCACAAACTGGCGCTGGAAGATCAGGAATGCGATCAGCAGAGGGGCCACCGACATCAGCGTGGCAGCCGAGATGACGCTGATGTCAACCCCATTTTCCGGTGCACCAAAGATCGACAGGCCTACCGTCAGAGGTCGCGTCTCGGGTGAATTGGTTACGATGAGCGGCCACAGGAAATTGTTCCAGTGGGTCGCCACCGATACCAGCCCATAGGCTAGGTAGGTAGGTTTCGCCAGCGGCACGTAGACCCGCCACAGGATCCCCAGAAGGCTGCAGCCTTCGATCCGGGCAGCTTCGTGCAGTTCAATTGGAACGCTCTTGAACGACTGACGCATCAGGAAGATGCCGAACGCGCTGGCCATGTAAGGCATGCCCACGCCAAGAATCGTGTCAAAGAGCCCGAGGCGCGAGACCATGGCGTAGTTTTCGACGATCAGCACCTCGGGCAGGATGAAGAGCTGCATCAGGACCAGTATGAAGACGAATTCCTTGCCGGGGAACTGCAGTTGCGCGAAAGCGAAGCCCGCAAGCGTGGTCAGGATGAACTGCCCGATCAGGATTACCGTCACCAGCATGAAGGTGTTGATGAAGTACTTGAGCCATGGTGCGCCGTCCCAAGCGACGCGAAAATTGTCCATGGTCCAGGGTGAATACAGTTCGAGGTTCACCGCATCCGAAGTCGAATGCGTCGCGGCCCAAAATGCAAAGAGCAATGGCGCGATCCAGATCACCGCCAACAGGATCGCGCCAAAGCTGTCCAGGAAACTGGCGAGGTTCTTCATTGGTAGTGCGTCCTGCGGTCGAGATAGAAGAACTGAACCGTTGCAACGATGCCAAGCACGGCGATCACCAGGATCGTCAAGGCCGCCGCCTGAGGCGCGTGAAAGAAGGCAAAGGCCATTTCCCAAATGTAGTAGAGGATCAGCTTGGAGGCGTCAGACGGCCCGCCCTTGGTGAGGATGAACAAATGGTCGATCAGCTTGACCGAGTTGATCACGGCGTTGACGGCGATGAAGAGCGTCGTGGGCATCAGCAAAGGCAGGACGATCCGGCGCGTGTAAGTCCAACGGCTTGCGCCCTCGATGTCGGCAGCTTCCTTGAGATCCTCGGGGATGGTCTGCAAGGCGGCGAGGTAAAAGATCATGAAGAACCCCGCCTCCTTCCAGATCGTCACGATGATGATCGCCCAAAGCGCAGTTTCCGGCTGGCCCAGCCAGTTCACCGACGGAAGGCCAAACAAGGCCCCGATCTGGTCCAGCACGCCTAGCCTGAATACCCAAGCGCTGCGTCCCATGTGACAAGCCGAATTCGGGTTG
>VYCX01000440.1 GCA_009843725.1 Boseongicola sp. SB0675_bin_26 | reverse complement strand
CATCGAGCCGCGTGCGGTCGGCGACATCCTGATCGACGAAGAAGGTCTGCGCCACTGGCGCCGGATCGGCAAGACCGGTGGTTTCGACGATGATGGAGTCAAACCGGTCGCCGCGCTTCATCAAGCCGCTCAGGATCCGGATCAGGTCGCCGCGGACCGTGCAGCATATGCAGCCGTTGTTCATCTCGAACACTTCCTCATCGGCATCAACGACAAGATCGTTGTCGATGCCTTCTTCGCCAAACTCGTTGACGATGACTGCATAGCGCTTGCCATGGCGCTCCGTGAGGATGCGATTCAGAAGCGTCGTCTTGCCGGCGCCGAGAAAGCCGGTGAGCACAGTGACGGGAACTTGTGCTGGTTGGTCCATGTTTCGTCCTTTCATGTGTTTGGTGAGGCTGGGCCGCAATCGCTGCAACGGCCGTGAATCTCGATGACCGGGTGGTCGGGTCCGAAGCCCGAGTCCGTGGACAGGGCTGCGATGTCGCGGGCGTGATGCGAAGCCACATGCTCCGTGACGTTGCCGCACCCATCGCAGATCTCGAATGCCGGGGTCTCGCCGCGATGCCGTTCGCGGCATGCCTTCCAGGCGTTCAAGGACTCGATCCGGTGCACGTGGCCGGCCTCGAGCAACCTGGCCAATGCCCTGTACACGGTCGTCGCCGCGGTCACGCCGTCGCCGCGGAGCGCCTCCAGAATCGCGCAGGCGGAAAGCGGGCGCCCCTTGCGCCTCAGGAATTCAAGCACCCTTTCGGCATGGGTCATGCCAAGTCGTGCCTGCGGCATTTTGCACCTCCCGATCGTCAGCGCTCTTGACGCTTCTAGCCGATCAGGGTATTTCATGCAATGTGATAACATAACATTCAATTAGCATGAGCCACGACCAGCCGATCCTCTCGTTCTGCGTGACCTGCCGCGACGGCCATGAGGCCGTTCATAGGGAAGTCCGTGGAGGCATGCGTCTCGCCCAGGCGTTCCTGTCGCACAGTGGAGCTGTGCAGCCTCAAGGGTTCGAGCTGCGGGGCGTGCAGTGCATGAGCCAGTGCAAGCGCTCCTGCATCGTGTCACTCACCGCCAGCGGGCGCTTCTCCTACATGTTTGGCGACCTGGATGCTGCCGAGCCGGGTCATGTCGAGGCGCTCAGGGACCTGATCCCTCTCTATCTTGCCGCGCCGGAAGGGTTTCTGCGGCGCGAGGCGCGACCGGAACCCCTGCGTGCGCGGATTCTTGGACGCTTACCCCCACCCGGAAGCTCGTCCGATCTCGTCATCTTTTTCGAAGAGATGTCCGCATGTTCCGTCCGAACCGGAATGCAACGCCGTGGTGCGCGGCCCGAAAAAGGGAATCCCGCTCTTGAAAGACCTTGCCCCACTTGAGCCAGCCGAGGATGCAGAGGGCATTGCCGCAGAGAGCGGGTGCCGCGTCCGCGATGCGGACGAGGGGCGGATGACTGGCCAGCCGTTCCTCGTCGCAGATAGGCTGCGCTATGATGCGGCAAGCGGCGCTGCGCTGGTGCAGGACGTGTCCTTCAGCGTGGATGAGGGAGCCGTTCTTGCCATCGCCGGGCCGAACGGCGCCGGGAAGACCACGCTCCTTCGGCTCTTGAGTGGCTCCGAAGCGCCGACTGGCGGTGATGTGCTGGTCGGCGGGCGCACTCTGAAACAGCTTTCCGCCACGGAGCGCGCCCGCATGATCGCCGTTGTCAGCCAGCAGGAGCAGCCCGACGGGCGGCTCTTGCTGCGCGACTACGTGGCCCTGGGGCAAATCCCGATCCAGGCGGACCGGTCCAGCCAGGCGCATGCGGACGACATGGACCGAATCCTGCGCATCACGAGCCTCACAGACCTGGCCGAAACGCGGATGGCCGTGCTGTCGGGCGGCGAACGCCAGCGGGCGCACATCGCGCGGGCCTTGGCGCAGAACCCGTCGCTCCTGTTTCTGGACGAGCCCACCAACCACCTCGATCCGGATGCCAAGGGCCGCATGCTGTCATTGGTTGCCGAACTGGGCATCACCGTGGTGATGATCGTCCACGACCTTGTGATGATCCCCGAGTTTGCCAGCCATGTCGCCCTGATCAACGCAACCCGGCTCGCTGGGTTCGGCCCGGTCAACGAGGTGCTCACGCCCGACCGTGTCCATGACATTTTCGGTGTCACCTACCTGCACTTTGCACATCAAGGTCGCCTGATCCCCGCGCTGGACATCCGAAAGAACGAAACCTCAATGGAAAGGAACATCCCATGATGCGATACCTCTTGCCGGCAAGCTTGGCTGCCGCCCTTGCCAGCGGCGCCGCCGCCAACGGCATCACCGTCGACAATTGCGGCGATCCGCTGGTCTTCGATGCCGCGCCCGAGCGGATTGTCGTGCACGACATGAACATGACCGACATGGCTTTTGCACTGGGACTGCAGGACAGGATTGTCGGCCTGACGGGCATCACCGGCTGGTACAAGACCAGCCCTGACTTTGACGAGCTGCGCGGCGACATACCTGAGCTGGCGCCAAAGTATCCGACCATCGAGAACCTGATTTCAGTGGAACCGGACCTGTTCTTTGCCGGATGGTACTACGGCATGCGCCCTGGCGGCGATGTCACGCCCGACACGCTTGCGCCCTTCGGCATCAAGACCTTGGTCCTGACTGAAAGCTGCGTGCATCTCGACAAGGATCGCCCCGTCGCCAGCATGGACCTGTTGTTTGACGACGTCCTGCGCCTTGGCAAGGTCATGCAGGTTGGGGACCGGGCCGAAGCGCTCGTGTCCGGCTGGAAGGCGGAGCTCGCCGCCATCGAAACGCAGACCGCGGACCTGGAAAGGCTCCGCGTCTTCCTGCTGGACGGGCCCGCCGACGCGCCCTTCACCGCAGGCAAGTTTGCCATTCCCGATGCGATGATTGCAGCTGCGGGCGGCGTGAACGTCACCCATGATCTCGACACGAGCTGGGGCCGCACTTCATGGGAGACGGTGGCCGCGGCCAATCCGGAGTTTCTGGTGCTGCTCGACTATCAGACAGGAAACGGCGCGGCCGACACCTTCAGGTTCCTGCAGGAGCACCCGGTGATGTCCCAGACCGACGCGGTCAGGAACGAACGCTGGATCGGCCTGCGGTATGAAGAGCTGACACCTGGCCCGGCAAACATTCGCGCCATCACAAGGATGGCGCAAGCGATGCATCCAGGATTGAACTGACTTGGCCTTGTCGGGTTCGGCGAACTTCGCGGGGGCGGCTGTTCTGGCCGCCCTCTTGCTGGCGTCGACGCTTTATGGCACGACGCAGATCCCGCTTTCCGACGTTGTTGAGGCGATTGCCCTGCACAGCGGACTTGTTGAGGGCGACGTGTCTCCGCTGCATCGGATCGTGTTCGACCTGCGCTTGCCGCGCGCGCTCTTTGCAGCCGTGATCGGTGCCGGGCTTGGCGTCGTCGGTGTGGTTCTGCAGACAACCACACGCAACGACCTGGCTGATCCGTTCCTGTTCGGGCTGTCATCGGGCGCGGCAGCGGGCGCTGTCTTCGTCATCACGGTGACAGGCGACATTCTGGGCGTCTGGACACTCCCGCTGGCGGCGTTCTGCGGTGGCCTCGTCGCCTCGGGCATCGTGCTGGGGCTGGTCCACGGTCTGCGAACCAGCGCACCGGAGAAGCTGATCCTGGCCGGACTGGCAGTGTCATTCCTCTTTGCTGCGGTCACCAACTATCTCATTTTCGCGGGCGACAGCCGCGCCGCGCATTCGGTGATTTTCTGGATGTTGGGCGGCCTCGGCCTGGCCCGATGGGAAACCTTCCCGCTCGTCTGCACCGGGTTGGCGCTGATCTTGGTCTATTCCCTTTATCGCAGCCGATGGCTGGACGCGCTCCTGACCGGCGATCTCACGGCATCGACCCTTGGGGTGCCGGTGCAGGGGTTGCGGTTCACCATGTTCTTCGTTGCCGCGCTGGCCACGGCCGCGTT
>VYCX01000572.1 GCA_009843725.1 Boseongicola sp. SB0675_bin_26 | reverse complement strand
GGACGTGACGGATGCGCTGCCGAAGAACCGCGACGTCGCCATGGTGTTCCAGTCATACGCTCTCTACCCCCACAAGACCGTGGCCGAGAACATCGGCTACCCTCTCAAGATCCGGCGCATGAACCGCGCAGAGATCGACAGCCAGGTGCGCGAGGTGGCGGCGCAGGTTCGCATCGACGAACTGCTCGAGCGCTTCCCCCGAGAGCTCTCCGGCGGACAGCGACAGCGCGTGGCGCTCGCGCGAGCGATGGTTCGACGGCCTTCGGTCTTCCTGATGGACGAACCGTTGTCGAATCTCGACGCGAAGCTTCGCGGCCACATGCGTGCGGAACTCAAGCACATGCAGCACGAACTCGGCATCACCACGATCTACGTGACCCACGACCAGGTCGAGGCCATGACGCTTGCGCATCGCGTCGCCCTCCTCGAAGGCGGACGTCTCCAGCAACTGGCCGCGCCGAAGACGATCTACGAGGATCCGGGAAACCTCTTTGTCGCCCAGTTCATCGGTTCGCCGCCGATGAACGTGGCCCACGGAAGACTGGATGCAGGAACGTTCGTGATCGGCGAGGACCGCGTTGCAACCGGAGGAACGGAGACCGTGACAAATGCCGTGATCGGCCTCCGGGCCGAGGACTGCCAGGTCGTGACCCCGGAAGTCGGCGCAATCCGCGCCAAGCTCTTTGCAAACGAGCTGATCGGGGATCACACTCTCGTCACCGCCAAGGTCGGCGACGACATGGTTTCCATCAAGGCCCCGAAGGAGTTCGAGGCCGGGTTCGACGAGGCCATCGGAATCGCCTTCGAGACAGAAAAGCTTTACCTGTTCGACAAGGATACAGGGGCACGCATCCGTCGCAATTGAACGCCATCGAGACAGGGTGCAGTGTCGTTGAACGGTTGCCCGGAGTGATGCCGATGTTGACTGCAGCGGGATATGATTTCGTGATTGTCGGAGGAGGATCCGCAGGATGCGTGCTTGCGGCCCGGCTCTCCGAGCTTGAAGACTGTCGTGTCTGCCTGATCGAGGCTGGCGGCCGGGACTGGCACCCGTTCTATCATGTCCCGGCCGGCTTCGCGAAAATGACCAAGGGCATTGGAAGCTGGGGGTGGTCGACGGTGCCCCAGAAACACCTGAACGGCAGGTCACTCGTCTACACCCAGGCGAAGGTGATCGGCGGCGGCTCCACGATCAATGCCCAGGTTTATACACGGGGAAACGCGCTCGACTACGACGAATGGCGCCAGCTTGGCTGCGAAGGATGGGGCTACGAGGATGTCCTGCCGTACTTTCGCAAGGCCGAGCGCAACGACACGCATGACGACCGGTATCACGGCAGAGAGGGCCCTTTGGGAGTGTCGCGCCCGGCCGCCGCGCTGCCCATTTGTGATGCGTTCCTGGAGGCCGCCGAGTCCCTTGGCATTCCCCGCAATCCCGATCTTGCCGGCGAAAGCCAGGACGGCGTGGGCTACTACCAGCTGACCCAGTCAAATGCCCGCCGTTCATCCGCGGCAATCGCCTACCTGCGTCCGGCCCTGAAGCGCCCAAACCTCGACCTGCACCTGAACGCTCAGGTACTGCGGCTTGAAACCGAAAGGGGCCGCGCGACAGGAATCGTCATTGCAGACGGCTCGGAAGAAAGGGGCATTCGCGCGGACAGGGAGATCATCGTGTCCTCCGGCGCCATAGGATCGCCGAAGCTCTTGATGCTGTCGGGCATTGGTCCGGCGAATCACCTGCGTTCGCACGGCATGACGGTGGCATGCGACCATCCCGGCGTGGGGTCGAATCTGCAGGATCATCTGGACTTCTGCACGATGGCCGAGTGCACCGGTGAGCACACCTACGACAAGTACGCGCGCCCGTTCTGGTCGGCCGTTGCCGGCGTGCGCTACCTGCTTACGCGCAGGGGACCAGTCGCTTCAAGCCTCTTCGAGACCGGCGGCTTCTGGTACGTCGAGGAAGGGGCGAGATCGCCCGACATCCAGTTCCATCTCGGACTCGGTTCCGGAATCGAGGCCGGCATCGCGCGAATGGAGAAGGACGGCCTCACCCTCAATTCGGCTTACATGCGGCCACGCTCGCGCGGCACCGTCCGGCTCGCCTCGGCAGACCCGACCGACGCGCCGCTCATCGACCCGAACTACTGGTCCGACACGCATGACCGCGACATGGCGGTCCGGGGCCTGAAGCTTGCGCAGAAGATCCTCGCGGCCGCGCCCCTCGCGCCCTATGTCAGCCGCGAAGTCCTGCCAGGACCGGATGTCAGGACAGACGAGGACTACTTCGCCTACGCCGCCGCCATGGCAAAGACCGACCACCATCCGTCAGGCACTTGCAGAATGGGATCGGATCCGGATGCGGTCGTCACTCCGCGCCTGAGATTCAACGGCATCGACGGCCTGCGTGTCGTCGACGCCTCTATCATGCCGCGGCTGATATCCTCGAACACCAATGCGGCAACGATCATGATCGCGGAAAAGGCCGCCGACATGATCAAGGCCGATCACGCGGGCTGAAGCGCGACGAATGCACTGCCCGCGCCGTTTCAAGGACAGCAGCCCGCGCCGAACACATGGGAAGGCCGGCGGAAGCGGAACGACCCGTCCAAATGGATGGATGCCAGGCACGCCCCGGCATCGAAACAGCGCCGAACGGCCGACCCCTGATGCCGGCAATCCCGTCTGAGCGGGACGGCGTGTGCAACCAATTCTGAATGTGGCCGTTGACACTCCTTCGGCATGTCGCTTGAATTCATGGTTCAAGCAAATTGGATCGTCGCGCATTGCAGATCGCTGGAGGCAGGATCTTCGGAGCAGGAAAGTTGATGCAGGAGTCCCTCAAGCACGCAGCCCTCAAGAAGAAGCAAAGGACTCTCAGGGATGACTTCCCGGAGACCATGGGGCTGCGCGTGCACAGAGCGCTGAGCTGGATTGCAAGAGCGGAAGAGGCGGAGGACGCCGATGGCCGGTTCATATTCCTCTGGATCGCGTTCAATGCCGCGTACGCTGACGAGAGCGAGTTTCAGACGGTCGCGCCTCCGGCTCGCGAGGCATTTGCCGACTTTTTCAAGAAAGTGAATTCGCTTGATCCCGGACAGAGGATCTACAACGCGATCTGGGAGAATTTCTCGGGGCCGATTCGCGTGCTCATGAAGAACAGGTTCGTGTTCTACGCATTCTGGCAGCACTACAACGGAATGACCGGCCATGAAGATTGGAGCAAACGCTTCTACAATTCCAACCGCCAGTTCATCAGCGCATTCAAGAAGCGAGACACCGTTCGTGTCCTGAGCAATGTCTTCGATCGCCTCTACGTGCTTCGCAACCAGCTCGTGCACGGCGGCTCCACCTGGAACAGTGACATCAACCGAAACCAGGTGCGCGACGGGGCAGCCATTCTGGAATTCCTGGTCCCCGTCTTCGTTGACGTCATGATGGACAATCCGCGGGAGGACTGGGGACGACCGTTCTATCCCGTCGTGCCGTAGTCACGAGGTGCTCAAGCTTGCTGCACCCGGATTCCGACCGGGCGACATGGGCAGACCATGTCGCCGCGAAGATTGCAGGGACAGCGGTCGCATCGGTAGAGATCGGTGCTGCCTCCCGCGTGGACGAGGCGCAGAGGGCGGACCGCAACAACCTGCCGACGACGGCAGTGAACAGGCGAATGCGACATGAACGAGGATGCCTGTCGGTGACGCAGGCAATGCCACGCTGAGCTGGGAGCTTGACTGCACCGATCCGGTTCTGAAGGACGCACCGCGGATCAAAAAGGACGTCAAACCAGGAAGTTCAGGCCATCCCGGCTTTCTCATGGGCTATGGCCAGAGTCTGGACCAGCTGTCCGGCATCCGGATGCACAACCCGACCTCTACGCGGCGCCCTCGTATTCGGTGCCGGTCTTGGCACCCGTGATGTACGCGACCACGTCCTGACCATCCGTGTCGTCGCGATCAAGAATTGCGACGATTC
>VYCX01000198.1:3287-3975 GCA_009843725.1 Boseongicola sp. SB0675_bin_26 | reverse complement strand
GGTCGGACCAATGCTGAACGGCTGGTTTCGCGGCCAGCGCACGGGTTCCGGAACGATCGTCTGGAAAGCGCGCGAACTCCATGCGGCCGGCGAAATCGACGATGCCGGGTTCATGGAACTGGTGGCTTCGTCGGCGCCGTCCACCGGGTATTGCAACACGATGGGAACCGCCACGACCATGAACAGCCTGGCGGAAGCGCTGGGCATGCAATTGCCCGGCTCGGCGGCGATTCCGGCACCCTACCGGGAGCGCGGGCAGATGGCCTACGAATCCGGCCGGCGGGTCGTCGAGATGGTGCGTTCCGACCGAAGGCCGTCCGACATCATGACGCGCAAGGCGTTCGAGAACGCCATCGTCGTCAACTCCGCCATCGGCGGCTCGACAAACGCGCCCATCCATCTGGCGGCCGTCGCCCGGCATCTCGGCGTGCCGCTTTGCAACGACGACTGGCAGGAGCTCGGACACAGGATACCTCTTATCGTGAACCTCCAGCCCGCAGGTGAATACCTCGGCGAAGACTATCACCGCGCCGGCGGGGTGCCGGCTGTCGTGGGCGAGCTGATGGAGGCGGGCCTGTTGCCGCATCCGGACGCGCTGACGGCAAATGGCAGGACCGTCGGCGAAAACTGCGGCGAGCGGCGGAGCGAGAACCCGGACGTCATCAAGACCGTCGCGGCGCCGATGATG
>VYCX01000198.1:0-3277 GCA_009843725.1 Boseongicola sp. SB0675_bin_26 | reverse complement strand
ACCTTCAGGGCAACCTCTTCGAAAGCGCAATCATGAAGACGAGCGTGGGCTCCGGGGAGTTCCGGGATCGCTATCTCTCGAACCCGGACGATCCCGACGCCTTCGAATGCCGCGCGATCGTGTTCGATTCGATCGAGGACTATCACGAACGCATCGACGACCCTGCCTTGGCGATCGACGAAGACTGCATTCTCATCATGCGAGGCGCGGGGCCAATCGGCTATCCCGGGGGAGCCGAGGTCGTGAACATGCGCCCGCCCGCCTACCTGCTCAGGAGAGGCGTGCATTCCTTGCCTTGCCTGGGCGACGGAAGGCAGTCCGGAACGTCAGGCTCGCCGTCGATCCTCAATGCCGCTCCGGAGGCGGCCGCGGGCGGAGGACTGGCCATCGTGCGGACCGGGGACCGGATCCGCATCGATCTCAAGGCGTGCAGCGCCAACGTGCTTGTCGACGATTCCGAGCTTGAGAGGCGCCGCGCGGCCCTGCCCGAAAGGCCGTTCGCTCCGGAGAGCCAGTCGCCCTGGCAAGAGATCTTTCGCGAAAGGACCGCGCAATTCTCGGAAGGCATGGTCCTGAAGGGCGCGCCGGACTACCAGGACATCGCGCGTTCCAGGGGCGTGCCGCGAGACAACCACTAGCCTGATTCGCCAACCGCCTGGATTGACCTGACACGCCCGGGCGGGAGCTTCCACGAAACAACGGCCGAAGCGCCGCCGGCGGGCGGGATTGTCACTTCATTGTCAATCATTGGCCAACATGTGCCACATCTCCATTGTTCTCAATTCTTTGTCGATCACTGCGCTGCCCTCGTCTCGGCCAGAAAGGCTGCAAAAGGGCGAATGTCTCCCTTCACACTCGCTGCTTCCAACGCGGTCATGTATGCGCTACGCTGCTCAACCTTGATGACCATCCACGGTTGGCCGGCTGCAGCCATCATCACATTCATCAAGAAGCGTGCCATTCGGCCGTTTCCATCCAAGAATGGGTGTATGAACACGAAGATGAAATGCCCCAGTACGATCCGGACAACGGGATCATCTTCTTCCCTAAGCAGTTCAAAGAATGCCGGCATGCAGTCGCGAACCGCCTCAGGGCTCATTGGCACATGCTGTGATTGCCGAATGCAAACCGGAGAGGATCGGTAACCCGCCAATTGAGAAGCTTCAAGGATCCCGGCGGTGACCGACGGAGCGAACAGGGCGCGATACCAGTCGCTCAGATCTTGCTCCGCAACCTCACTGGCGTCAGCACCTTCGAGAACCGCCCGGATGCTCTCCTTCACTCTCTGAAAAGCTTCCCAATAGCCCCGTGCGGCCAGGGCGTCTTTCAGCGCACGGCCTTCTTCATCCGCCTCTGGGTTCCATGTCCCCGAACGCAGTTTTTCAATGAGCTTGGGCGAGACCCGATATCCCTCGATGGAAAGCGAATGATACGCATCGGTGACATAGATTTCGTCGATCTGCTTGAGATAGGCTTCCATGTCGTTGGCAATGGGTTGAGCCTTCGGGAATACCTTAATCACATCGGCGCGCATGCTTTCCCACTTCAAGCGAATTCGATGCACATGAGGTGAGGTCACGCGTCCGGCGTTGAGCACGACAATCGATTGCTCGAAGGGGTTTATCTCCCGTACGTCATGCGATGCCGCTTTCATCGCGGCGAGCATCTCAACCGCGACCCTGTCGGATCCTATGCTTCTAAATGCGCCTGCAAGCCGTCCTGCCGCTCGGGTGTGTCCGCCGTCCAGCAACTTGCCAAGAAGCCGCGATGCATCCGGCATCATCGCAAGTGCAGTGCGCGCCTCTGTCGGATGGTTTTGGAAGAAGACTTCGGGAACGAGGATGAGAGCGTCGTCGACGGAGAAAAGGCGCAAGCCATCGACGACTTCGAGCGTGTCATCCGACGCGACCGTTGCGCGCGTTTCGAAGAGCGACGTGTTGTGAGGCAGATCGGTCTTGGAGTTTCCCCCCTTTACCGCCCTTACCGAAAGCTGTGCTGGAACGGTTGTATCTCCAGCGTGCAGGATGAGGGACTGTTCAGGGGAAAGCGACCAGTCATCTCCAAAACGGTCCGATAGATATTGGGTGCAGAACCCCCAGTACGACGTATACCACGCGGTGCTCTCGCCGATGTTTTCATCGGGTCTAGAAGGGATGTACCAACCTTTCATGACTTCCTTCAGGAAGCCAGCTTTCACCAATCGCTCCCGGTGGGTGCGTGAGATGTCTTTCGAGCGAATGGCAATCACACCTTTGGACTGCAGGGCTTCGAGCTCCTCCAAAGAGCTTGCAAGCTTTTCTGCGGCACTCGGCATGATGCGCAGCTCCGTTCAACGTTTAGGTTTTGATGTCGTACATTGTTTAGGAATAGATGTCGAGCACAAGCAAGGTTTTCATGCTGTGCGAAGTTTAGGTTTTGGCGACATTTCTGGTGTGGACAAGATGATAGCGATTGATGCTGCTTCTGCCATCATGTCCCAGGAGCAGGAAAGCCGTTGCCGACATTCGCTCGCTGAACACACCAACATGAAGCTTCCAGCTTAGCCCACGGCGGTTGCCGTCGCAGTCCACCGATCTTGCCTCTGCGACATGGAGCTGACCTACCCAATCAATTTCATGGGCCTTGAAGAAGGATCGACAACTGGTGACGTCTTGACCCGCCACGGAGAATGCCTTGGAACATGGGCATTCACCAAAGAAGGAGACGATGGGACAGGCGCGCAGGTGCTGTTGCAAAAGATGTGGAGCCGCTGCGCCTTTCCTCGAACAGCTTCTCGTGCTGGACGACCTGCGACTGTCAGACGAAGCTGACGCGCGCATTCGGCCTTGGCCATGGGGTCTCGATCGAGCTTCGGATGCATGCGACCTCCATGTTGGGGAAAGTGACGTGGCACGACATGGTGCCCCGACATGTGTGCCTTTGGAGACGCTCCCATGACCCATGACTTCAAGTGGCGACATTTCCGGGGCGAGATCATCCTTTGGGCCGCCCGGTGATGCTGCAGGTACGGCGTCAGCTGCCGTGACCTCGAGGAAACGCTGGAAGAGCGCGGCGTCTCGGTGGACCATACCTCCCGTACCACGGCGACGACGCGCTGATCCAGAAGCACTGCGTGTCCAAGCGCAGCCGCCGCCAGCGCGGCGTCCTCGCCTTCCTCGTCCGCGACGCCGACGCAGGGCTCTTCGCCAACGCCACCGTGCGGACGGCGGACCAGAACGACGGGATCCTCCGCTTCGTCGAGGCCTGGCGCGCGCGGACCGGGGCGCTGCCGCGCGAG
>VYCX01000249.1 GCA_009843725.1 Boseongicola sp. SB0675_bin_26 | reverse complement strand
GAACAAGGCGGGCCGCCTCCTGGTTCCGGCATTCGTTCCGCCGTCCCTCCGGTTCTGCATGGCGTCGACCTTCACGACCCTTCGGGGTCCGGCCACCGGATCCAGTGGCGAAGGCCCTGGCTGACCGGGCGTCGCCTCCGGACGTGCACCTTGACCTCGGGATCCCGACAAGCGTCAGTGCCCCCATGGAATCGATCGACACGGAACTCGCGGCACGAATCCGGCAGGACATCATCCTGGGGTCATGTTCGGAGGGAGAACGGCTGTCGGAAGCGCAGCTGTGCCAAACCCACGATGTGTCAGGCTGGCGTTGCGCCTGTTGGAACGGGAAGGCGTCATACGCCGCGGCGAAGGCCGCGGATACTTGGTTCAGAGCCCGACCGTGGAGGACATTCTTCAGGCGGTTGAAGTCCGCGGGCACCTGGAAAGCCTTGCGGCGCGCCTCATGGCCCAGGAGCCGAGTCGATTTGATCATCTGCCGACGATGCAGCGGGCGATGGGAAAGCTGGACGCATCGATCAGCGAGCTCTCCCGGCTTGGCCAGCTCAACGACTGTGTCACGCGGCAGGCGCAGGCCGCCAACAAGGAATTCCATACGGCCATTCCGGCATCACGCGGCAACGACCATGTCAGCTACGCCTGCGAGCAGATCAGTCACTTGCCGATGCCTGCCGTCGGATCCATGGTCTTCGACCGATCCGTGGACAAGACGCCCGATCAGTTTGAGCGCGGCATCTTTCGGCTGCGCCTCGGCAATGCGCAGCACCAGGTCATCTGCGAGGCGATCGAGAGCGGCGACCCGGTTCGCGCCGAGGGCATGATGCGGGAACACTCTCACACGATGATCGAGTACATCCAGACGTTCGAAAGGCGTGACGAGAGCCTGACCGTCGCCGACCTCGTTGCGTTCTCCGCAGCCGATCCGATGCCGCCGGCCGCCTGATCATTCAGTCTCCGGTCACCGGCCTTCGGCTGGGCAGTATCTTGGGGTCCTTGCCCTTGGCATCATCTTCGTTCCAGTAGCCGATCAGGACGCCGAGCTGCTCTTCCATGCCGGTCATCCTGACGTTGTGCTCTTCCGACCAGGTCTCGCGCTGCCTGTACTGAAGCGCCCAGTCCGCGAGGTGACCGGCCATCATCTGGCGAATGCCGTCATGTTCGGGACTGCGGCCAAGATCGACCAGTTCGTCGGGATCGTTTTCAAGGTCGAACAGCACGGGCGGGTACCCGGGAGCGTGCACGTATTTCCACCTTTCGGTTGCAACCATGTAAGTCCGGCAGTCCAGGGGCATCCTTCCCGTCTCGGGCCGGAACACCTGGCAGGAATAGTCGTACTCGCTGACGGCATAGCTGCGCCATTCAACGTCTTCGCCCCGGATCTTCGGCATGAGCGAGCGCCCGTCCAGAATGTTCCTGGCCACTTCGCCGCCCTGGTGCTCGATGAAAGTGGGAAGAAGGTCGATTGCCTCGACCAGTGATGCGTCAACCGTGCCGCGCGTCGCGTCGGCTGCCTCGCCTGGATCCGCGATGATCAACGGAATCTTGACGGAGGGGTCGTGAAAATAGTCCTTGTCACCCATCCAGTGGTCACCCAGATAGTCGCCGTGGTCGGAGGTGAAGACGATCATGGTATCGTCAAGCAATCCGCGCCTCTCCATGAAATCGAACAGGATTCCGAGCTGGTCATCGATTTGCGATATCAGCCCCATGTAGACCGGGATGACCGTCTCGCGCGCAACGTCCCTGCCAAAGGTCTTCCCGGCGACCCGCGTCATGAAGAGTTTCATGAGGGGATTGGCGTCCACCATCTCGTCTTCAGTCCTTGTCGCGGGAACGACGTCGTCGGCCGAGTACATGCCGTTGTACGGCGCGGGCGCGACATAGGGCCAATGGGGCTTGATGTAGGACAGATGAAGCAGCCACGGCGACTTCCCGTCGTCCTCCGCCAGGAATTCCATTGCCCGCCTGGTCATGTAAGGCGTTTCCGAATCCGCCTCGGCGACCCTCGCCGGCAAGTCGACGCGATCGTTGAAGAAGCCGGAACGAACGCCCGCCTCCGTTTCGACGGAGTTCGCCGCCCAGTGCCACGGGTTGTCGTCTTCCGTGTACCCCTTCGACTTCAGGTACTGGTTGTAGGCGACGTCCGGGCGGACCATCGAATCCGGATGCACTCCGTCGTCGCGCTCATGCACCTCGAAACCTGCCTGCGCATGGTGGACCCCTATGGCGCTGCCGGCGTCGACGCCAAGTCGTTCCATGCCCTCCCGGTCGGCAACAATGTGCGTCTTGCCCACCAGAACGGTACGCATGCCCAGCGGATTCAAGTGGTGGCCGATGTTCCGTTCACCGATGCGAAGCGGCGCAAAGTTGGATGCGGAACCATGCGACGACACGTAGCGGCCGGTATAGAAGCTCATGCGTGACGGGCCGCAGATCGGCGACTGGCAATAGGTGTTGGAGAACGTGACACCACGTGCGGCCAGTGCATCGATGTTTGGGGTCTTGATGGTCGGATGCCCGGTGCACCCAAGGTAGTCGAACCGAAGCTGGTCGCACATGATGAAAAGTATGTTCTTGTGCGCCATGCGTGTGTCATCCCCCTGAATTCGGTGCTGTATCGCATTCTTGGGATCCTAAATCAATGCGCAAGCGTGGCGGAAAGGGACATGGGCCGCTTACCTTGCATTCAGGATCCCAAACCGGTACCCAGTTTTCACGCGATCGATGCGATGACATGTGGAGGAGCGCCGATGCACCCTGAACTGCGGGCCCACCCCGAGTACTTCTCGAGAGACGTGGTCCGGATTGCGGACAACGTCTATCAGGCGTTCGGATTTGCGGCGTCGAACGTGTACATGATTGTCGGGGAAGACGGGGTCGTCATCATTGACACGACCGAAACGACAACTGCCGCCGAAAACGTTCTGGCAGAGTTTCGCAAGATCACGGACCTGCCGATCAGGACGATCGTGCTGACTCACTCTCACCGCGACCACATCTCCGGCGCAAGCGTTTTCGCCGCTGGAGGAAACCCGGAAATTCTCGCGAGCGACAGGTCGTCCGAGGACGCGTTGCTCGAAAAGACCATCCACCCCCGCGCCGTCAAAGCGCTGCAGGCGCGCACCAAGCGCCAGTTCGGCATCGGACTGTCCTACCCGGACGAAATCATCGGCATCGGCGTCGGACCGGGCGACCGGCCGCTCAAGGGCATGGGCGCCGGCATCCTGCCCCCGACACGTCGCGTTGGCGGAGCGGGCGAGAAGGTGACAACCTGCGGCATCGAGCTTGAGCTTGCGATGGCGCCTGGAGAGACCCCTGACCACATGGTGGTCTGGTATGCCGACAGGAAAGTGCTTTTCTGCGGCGACAACTTCTATCGTGCGTTTCCAAACCTCTACGCCATTCGCGGAACCGAGTATCGGGACTTTGACACCTGGTCGGACACGCTGGACCAGCTGATGGCGTTTGAACCCGAGGTGCTTGCGCCGGGCCACACAAAGGCGGTGACAGGTGCGGGCGCCATCAGGGAGGTGCTGACGGACTATCGGGACGCGATCCGCCACATCGTCAGCGAAACCCGCAACGGCATGGATGCGGGCAAGACGATCGACGAGCTGGCACATAGCGTGAAACTGCCGCCCGAGCTTGCCGAGAAGCCTCACCTTCGCGAGTACTATGGGAGGGTCGACTTCGCCGTTCGCGCTTATTTCGTGGGAACCATTGGATGGTTCGACGGCAACCCCACGTCGCTCAGCCCCCTCTCTCCAGCGGACGAGGCCCGCCGCTTCATCGAACTTGCGGGAGGGCCGGAAGCCCTCATCGCGGCCGTCGAAAGGGCCCGGGCGGAAGAAGACTATCAATGGGCATTGCAGCTGATTGACCGGCTCATCCATGCCGGCCAGGGCGGGGAAGACGCCAAGGCGATCAAGGCTCTGCTCCTGAGATTGCACGCCCGCGCCCAGATCAACTGCCCGACGCGGCACTACTACATTCAGTCGGCGAAAGAGCTGGAGC
>VYCX01000256.1 GCA_009843725.1 Boseongicola sp. SB0675_bin_26 | reverse complement strand
CGACCGGAATCACGACAGGACCGACTGTCGTCACCTCACGACCGAACGCTTACCCCAGCCCGGCGACTTCAAAGTCGCGGCAAGTGCATGAATTCAAACGACGTTCGAAGTGCCTGACTTCAACCACGTAAGTGCTTCCGGTGCTGGACCGGACCCGAAACGATCCGAATGCCCGAAATTCAGGTTCCAGTTCCTCGAATTCGGCAACTTCCGTGATTCCTCTCCATCGCCGCCGCTCGATCTCCTCTTCGTCCGTTGTGTTCCAGCCCAGAAATTCCGGTCGCTTCTGCCGCGACGCCTTTCGCCCGTTCCTTGCTCTCTTTGCTGGCTTGGACATGTGTTCACCTGCTCGTTCCAAAACGAAGTGCCGAACCAAAGTGCACCCGGCGGAAAGCGGTCCCGGACCCGCACCAGTGCCGCCCCAAGAATTGCATCCTACGCCTACCGGAACGCATTTCGTGCAGCAACATGCATCCGCACGTGGATCGACCATGCAGGCGTGACCGCACCTGCTCGACCCCTTCCGGCCCAAGGTCTTCCCGCATCATGACGCATGTTCCAGCGGCCGCCCTTCCTGTCTGGCATGCGCCACTTTCCTCATCCGCCGCTTTATGCCAAAGCTGACTTCTCGAGTCACCAAGGCGGCAGAGGATCTCGTCCTGGGTGATTCCAGCTGGCAAGGGATACGGCATGACGACCAAGCAAGATGGACCGGAAATTGCCGGATGCGCCACATCTCTCGGGATTGCCAAGGAGCGGGCTTGGGCGCTTGCTGCCGGAACCTCGCCAGACCGTTCGCTCCTCGATCCTGATCTGGCATTTCACGGCCCCTTGCCGGTCGGCGACCTCAAGGGCCGCGAGGCATTCGAGACGGCCCTGCTTGAACCGATAAGGGCGGCAATGCCGCAGGCCGCCAAGCGTCCCTATCTCTACTTCGGCGGAAAGTTCATGGGACATGTCTGGGTTAGCGCCACCGGCAACATCGAGGGCGAAATGACGTTGCCCCTGTTCGGCGTCCCGCCGGGCAAGGGCAGCCGCAAGCTGCGCTTTGGCGAATTCTACAGGTTCGAAGGCGACCGGATCGCCGAGATCCGTTGCCTGCTGGACGTCCCCGGCCTTGCCCATCAGGCGGGCATAGAGATGTTCCCGCCCTTCTCCGGGCGCGCACGCATTCCCGGAGGGCCGCCTGCCGAAATCGGCATCGTGAAGACCCCCCAGGATCCGAACCTGACCGAGACGACGCGCAGCCTTGTCGAGAACATGATCGTCGGCGGCTGCAACAGCCTGGAAGGCAGCGACATGGCGAGCCAGGGACTGGAGCAGTACTGGCAGGAAGACATGGCCTGGCACGGCCCTTGGGGCATCGGTTCCGCCTACGGGCTGCAGGAGTTCTACGACCATGCGCAAGGCCCGTCGGTAAGGTCGTTCCCCGGGCGCAAGGGTTCATGGCCCAAGGAAGCGTTCGTGGCGGAAGCGCGCGTTGCGGGATTCGCCGGGCAGTTCCTTGGCACGTTCTCCGGCGTCCCCTTTCGCGGCATTCAGCCGACCGGACAGAAAATCACCAAGAGGGTCATGGATTTCTACATCAGCCGGGACGGGCGGCTTGCGGAAAACTGGGTGCTGATCGACATGATCCGCTTCGCATCCGACTGTGGCGTGGACCTGATGGCACGCTTGCCCGAGGATCCGACGTCGGCGGCGGCATGAAGGCAACACCTCGATTCCTTCCGGGACTGACGGGCGGCCCGCATCGGAAGGGACCGCAATTTCAGGGCGGTCAAGTGATCGGTCCGCGTGCCGGACAGGCAGCCCGAGGTCATCACAACTCGCTGACCGGCACGGTCATGGCATCTGATTGGCCTCAAGTGTCCTGACCCGCGCTTCGTAGAAGTTCCGGATTTCCCCTGCCCTGCCATCATCGATTCGCCCCTCCTGCAAAAGCCGATCGATCTGGGCATGGACGGCCGAAAGCGTTGCCCATCCGCGCGGGGACGCTTCGGCACCTCGCCATCTTGCCAGAATGTTCCTGGCCGCCGATGCCACTGCTGCGGCAGGCATGATCTCGGGAGCCATGAGGACCGCTGCCCGCCTGCCAAGCTGCTGAAGGCGCGCATCGCCGAACTGCTCGACGACCGACAGTCGGGCCTGCCAGTCATCAGCCATGTTGAGGCTGCGAAGCAGTTGCTTGTCCTCACGCCCGTAGAACCCGTCGTAGATGCGTTCCTCAACGCGCACCGACTCCCCGGGACTGGGAGGTGGATATCGTTGGACCATCAACTCGGCCATGGCTGCACCAACGCGGCGAGAGAAGTCGGGCCTGTCGGCGATTTCACGGCATCTTTCGCGTACGGTCCCGTCCGCAGCGCGCGAGTGGAAGAGCATCGGGGTCTCGTTGATCTTCAGCCTGTGAACGACGCGAGGCGACCGTTCCAAGAGGTCGACCAGCCCGGCCTGATCTAGGCCGAAACACTCAACCGGGTCCTCGACCCGGACATCGAAGAACGCCGCCGCATTCGCGCTCTCCGCGTCACGGCCGCAGCTGCACCCCACGATGCCGTGGGGCGGCGCGCCCGGCGGCCGCGTCACGAACTCCAGAGGCTCGCCGGATGCAAGCAGCTCGTCGACATGCGTCTTGTCCCTGTTGGCAAGAATGTCCTTGAACAGATCTGCCGCTCGGCGCCGGACAAGCTCAAGCAGATGCCTGGTGGCCTCCACGTCACCGAGAGCGTCGTGGGCGTCGTGGTCCCTTAGACCGTTGGCAGGCGCGAGAGCGTCCAGCCTGAAGACTGCGTTTCCGGCATCGTCCACTGGCCACGTGAGGGATTCGGGCGCGCGCGAATGCGCTGCGTACAGGACCTGCAAGACATCCAGTCGCGTGTTCCCGTTGAACTGGGTTGCAAAGACGTCCGGCTGAAGCGTCTGATAGAAGGACTGCCGCAGGAAGTTCTCGTCGAAGCTCATCGAGTTGTAGCCGGTCCACGTGGCTGGAGCCCATGCCGCGACGAGGTCCTGTATCTCCTTCATCATTTCGAACCAGCTTGGCAGCGCCGGGTCCGTAAGCTGGTCAACTTGGATCCCAGTGATCGCGAGCGCCCCCGGAGAAGGCAATATGTGCGGGGCAAGCCGACAGCGCATGTTCACGCGTTCGAGCGGCCTTAAGTCGTCATCCGTGAGAATTGCCGCAAACTGCAGGGGCTGATCGTACGCGGGAGATGTTCCGGTGGTTTCGAGGTCGTAGAAGGCGAAAGGCATCGCGTGCAATCTACGGCCCATCGACCTGGAACAAAAGACCGGCAAGTCATGCGTGCGATGCATGCGCACCCTTTGCGACCATCCGACCTGTCCGAACCCATGGAGTGAAGATCAACGTCCACAAAGGCGCGCTCCGGCCATCAAGACCTGGAGTTGAGACCTTCGGACAGTCGGGTGACGTAGGGTGAGATGATGGCCATGGACGGACTTTCCGTCCGCTGGATGCCTCGCATGGCATCATCGTCTGCCCGCAAGACGGCAACACTTCCAATGTCTGGTGGCCTGAACCCGGTCGAACTTCTGACCGAGGCGAACGGGTACGGATGGACCTATGTCAACGAGGCGTTCTGTTGCGCTCGGACCACCGGCAATCGGTTCAATGGACCAGATCGCGGCGCATGGTACGCGTCCTATGGAAAAGCTGCCGTCGAGACGTCACAGGCGGAAGTGGCTTGGCATCTCACGAGCGAGCTTGAAGCGACGGGGGTCTTCGAGAACGTCACCGCCTGCCGCGAACTGCTCTCAGGGTTCACAACGCGGTTTCACGACCTGAGCAGGGGGACAGAAGAAGGCGCGCTGAGTTCGGACCCTGCCGTAGCCTACCCGGCAGGTCAATCACTTGCACGCGACGTCCTGGCGTCAGGCGGCAATGCAATTTTGTACCCCTCGGCACGATACAAAAAGGGACAGTGTCTGGTCGCGCTGCGCCCTCATTTGGTTCAAAAGGCTTATCCCCTTAGCACAGGTGGTCCCACATCTTGTGCCTGAGGGGGTTG
>VYCX01000305.1:2840-4030 GCA_009843725.1 Boseongicola sp. SB0675_bin_26 | reverse complement strand
TCGCACAACCGGTTGCCGAACACGCATCCATGCGATCCGAGAGTGACTCCGGTCAGGACTGTCGGGACGAATCCGGTCGAAGGAAGCGGCGACGAGCCGACTACAGCACGCGATCGAGCGCAGTGATCAGCCGCGAGACTTCATCTTGGCTGGTGTAATGCGTGAAGCTCAAGCGCAACACGCCGTGAGCCGGATCAATGCCCATGGCTTGCAGCGGCCGGACCGCGTAGAAATCACCACCGCCAGCCATGATGCCCATCGGCGCAAGCGCTGCTGCCAGGTCCGCGCCAGGCCGTTCGGCAAGGACCCCGACGGTCGGCGCCCGACTCCGGGCATCGCGCGGTCCTATCAGCCGCACGTCGTTCCGCCCGACGAGAAACTCAAGCAGCGGCTGCAGCAGCGCTTCTTCCCGAGCCTGCATGGCGTCGTGCACGGCACGTGCGCGCTCGGCCTGGTCAGGCGTCCTGCCTCCCATCGATTCGAACAGCGCATCCACGTAGTCCGCCATCCCGGCACAGGCCGCGACCTGGGCATGATCCGGCCCCGCCGGCGCAAACCGCTTTGTCGGATCTCCATCGTTGAAGAAGTGTCCCTGGTTCGGCAGGGCCTCGCCCAACGCGCGGCGCATCACCATGATGCCCTGATGCGGTCCGTAGGTCTTGTAGGCGGAGAAGAGATAGATGTCCGCACCCATCGCTCCGACATCCGGAAACCCGTGCGGCGCATAGGAAACGCCGTCTACGCAGACGACCGCTCCTGCGTCGTGCGCCATGCCCGCAATGGCAGCGACGTCGTTGATCTCGCCGACAACGTTCGAGCAATGCGGAAAGCAGACAAGCGCGGCGCCATCCAGAAGCGGCGCCAGCGCGCAAGGATCCAGATGTCCGGTGCCCGGGTCGACACGCCACTCCCGGATCTTCATCCCGGACGCCTCAAGCCGTCGCCATGGACCCGAGTTGGCCTCGTGATCCTGGTCGGTCACGACTATGGCCGCGCCTTCGGGCAGCCACGCACGAAACGCCTGCGCCAGAACATAGGTGTTCTGGGTCGTTGACGGACCGAAGCTCAATTCATCCGCATCAACTCCGAGCATGCCGGCAAGCCGCGTTCGTGCCTCGTCCATTTCCTCGCCCGCCAGCCTGCTTGCCTCGAACGGACCATAGGGCTGAACTTTCCTCTCCCGGTAGAAT
>VYCX01000305.1:0-2830 GCA_009843725.1 Boseongicola sp. SB0675_bin_26 | reverse complement strand
CTCGAAGAACGCCTGGCCCTGCAAGGACGGCTCGGAAAACGCCGGGAACTGTGCCCGCACGAAATCGATGTCGAGTTCCTTCATGGGCCGGGAGCAAATCCGCCGATCCGGCATTCGTCAAGCTTTGGACTGCCGCCAGTCCTGCAAGGCAGGCAGGTCGTCGAACCGGCTCCGTGCAGTCGACGGGAATCTGTCCCGCAGGGGCCGAGGCTCCCGGAGCGTCTTCCATCCACGCGGTCCACGGCCGGGACGGCAAGTCCGGGCAGCCGGAGTTGCGGCACGCGCTGAACCGCGGCCCGTCGCGCGGGACTTGACGGTCAGGGGGACCGGCCTGCGTTTCTGCATCCCGTTCCTCCCGCAGCACTCCATGCACCAAGCACGCCATGGGTTGAAACCCGCCCGCGCCCGTGTATAAGCCCGCCACTCGCCGCAAGTCATGCCATCGGCGCAACCTCTCGTGGACGGGCGCGGCGACATTGCCCCTCCTTTGAAGTGCGCCTGACAGAACGGAGACGACATGCCGCTTTACGAGCATGTGATCATTGCGCGCCAGGATCTGTCCGGTGCGCAGGCTGAAGGCTTGGTCGAACACTTTGGAACGGTTCTCGCGGACAACGGCGGCAAGGTCGTCGGCAACGAGTACTGGGGCGTCAAGACCATGGCCTACAGGATCAACAAGAATCGAAAGGGCCATTACGCTTTCATCAGGACGGACGCACCGGCGCCTGCCGTGCAGGAGATGGAACGCCTGATGCGCCTTCATGATGACGTCGTGCGGGTCCTGACCGTCAAGGTCGACGAGCACGAAGAGGGCCCTTCGGTCCAGATGCGCAGGGTCGAAGAGCGCGAATCCCGCCGCGAACGCGGCGAACGACGCTAGGAAAGGGAAATCCCATGGCAACGAAACCCTTTTTTCGCCGCCGCAAGGTCTGCCCCTTCTCCGGCGAAAACGCTCCAAGAATCGACTACAAGGACACCAAGCTCCTGCAACGCTACATGTCGGAGCGAGGCAAGATCGTGCCATCGCGAATCACCGCCGTGTCCGCGCGCAAGCAGCGTGAGCTGGCCCGCGCAATCAAGCGCGCAAGATTCCTTGCGCTTCTTCCCTATGCAGTGAAGTGAGGACGGAATCCAATGCAGGTCATCCTTCTTGAACGCATCGCGAAGCTCGGCCAGATGGGTGACATAGTCTCCGTCAAGGACGGCTATGCACGCAACTTCCTGCTGCCGCAGAAAAAGGCGCTCTGGGCGTCCGAAGCCAACATCAAGCAGTTCGAAGAACAGAAAGTGCAGCTTGAAGCGCGGAACATCGAGACCCGCAAGGAGGCGGGCGCGCTTGCCGGCAAGCTTGACGGCAAGCAGTTCATCGTGATTCGTCAAGCCTCCGACGGCGGCTCACTTTACGGATCGGTCACGCCGCGAGATGCGGTTGAGGTCGCGTCCGAGGCCGGCTTCACGCTCGACAAGCGCCAAGTGGCGATCGAGGCGCCGATCAAGGAACTCGGCGTGCACAACGTGGCAGTCAGGCTTCATCCGGAAGTTGAGGTTCAGATCCAGCTGAACGTGGCTCGTTCCGAGGACGAAGCCGAACTCCAGGCCAGGGGCATCAACATCGCCGAGCAGACGGCCGAGGACGAAGCCAAGGCCGAACTCGAGATTGCGGAGCTCTTTGACGAGATTGGCGCCGCCGAGCTGGACGAGCTGCAGAAAGTCGGCGATCCCGAAGACGAGGAAGCGGCGGCCGCCGCGGAAACCGATGCGGCCGGCGCCTCGCCTGCGGACGACGCAGCCGGAAGCGAACAGGAAGCCGGTACGGAGGCGGACACCGACGGAAGCAAGGGAGCCGGAAGCTGAGGGCCTGCGTGGGGACGCTCCGGAACGGGCGACTTCCACCGGACACTCGCTCCCGCCCTTCTGGCGCCGTCGCTCCCTGCAACTGCGGGCAGGAAGGGACCGTTTGCATGGCGTGAGGCTTGGGCATAGCGTTCCGCCATGTGCGGACGGTTTGCCCTGACCCTGCCCAATGAGGCCATGGCCGACCTGTTTCGTTCCGTTCCGGCGAATGATCTCCCGGACACCCCGAACTACAACATCTGTCCGTCCGACAGCATACATGCAGTCACGTCGGAAGACGGAACCAGGCGTCTCAGGCCGCTGCGATGGGGCTTCCTTCCCCATTGGTACAAGACGCCGACCGACGGACCGCTGCTCATAAACGCCCGCGCGGAATCCATTGCCCAAAAGCCCGCCTTCAGGGAAGCATGCCGCAGTCGTCGTTGCCTCGTCCCGGCGTCCGGATTCTATGAATGGACACGCGACTCCGACAACAACCGCCTGCCTTGGTACATCCACGCAAGGTCGGAAGGCGCACTGGCCTTCGCCGGGATTTGGCAGGATTGGGAACGGGGCAGTTCCTCGATCGCCTCCTGCGCGATCGTCACGACGTCCGCCAACGGGACACTGGCCGGCATCCATCATCGCATGCCGGTCATTCTGGATGCGCGGGACTGGCCGCTGTGGCTTGGGGAGGCTGGCAAGGGCGCCGCAGCAGCAATGAAACCCGCGCCTGATGACGCCCTTCGGTTCCACCGGGTGCATGCCAAGGTGAACTCAAGTCGCGCAAGAGGGGCGGAACTCGTCCAACCCGCCTGAACCTGCCGAACCGCTCACGGTCCCCTGCCAGGTCCCGGAAAGTTCAGGTCCTGCGAAGCCGTATGACGACGTCCACCTTAGAAATCTCGGCGCCGTCAGGCGCTCCGGGCAGCCGACGGATTTCCAGTTCGTCAGCAGGTGCGTCCGAAAGCCGTCCCTCGTCCTCCCAGTAGAAGTG
>VYCX01000267.1 GCA_009843725.1 Boseongicola sp. SB0675_bin_26 | reverse complement strand
TTCCCGGGCAGCGCTGATGGCACTGCCCGTTTGCCTTGAGGGGGCCTCGCGCCTTCCGAACCTGATCAGGAGATGGCCCATGTCGCGGCGCTGCGAATTGACCGGAAAAGGTCCGATGGTCGGCAACAATGTCAGCCACGCCAACAACAAGACCAAGCGCAGGTTCCTGCCGAACCTGACGGAGACGGCGCTGATGTCGGAGACGCTCGGCCGGACCTTTCGCCTGAAGGTGTCGGCGGCGGCCCTGCGCACCGTTGATCACAAGGGCGGTCTCGACGCGTTTCTCATGAAGGCGAAGGACGCCGACCTGAGCGACAGGGCGCGGCGGATCAAAAGGGAGATCCGGAGCGCACTGCCCGCCGCCTGAGGCGAAGACACCTCGTCTGCAGACGGTGCCTATCCGTCGATTCGAATCGCCGCGTTGTCAGGATCGTAAGGGCTGTCTTCCGTCACTTCCGCGTCCCAGAGCTTGTCCTGCATCCTGACCTGCAAACGGAATCCGGGCTGCGCCTGATCTGGCGCGACGTATCCCATTGCAATCGACTTGCCGAAGTGCACCGAGTATCCGCCGGAAGTCAGGCGTCCGACCCTCCTCTCGCCCGAATACAGCGCTTCCCGGCCCCACGGGTCCGCGTCCTCCGGCCCGTCAACCAGCAGCGTGACACACTTGAAGCGCACGCCGGTCTCCATCATCCTCGCCTTGCCGTGGAAGTCCTTTTCGAGATCGACGAAACGGCCAAGGTCGGCCTCAATGGGCGTTGCGTCGCGACCGAGCTCGGTTCCGAAGGCGCGGTAGGACTTTTCCTGACGGAGCCAGTTCTGGGCGCGCGCTCCGACGAGCTTCATGTCGTGGGGTGCGCCGGCTTCCACCAGCCGGTCCCAGAGATGGTTCTGCATCTCGATCGGGTGATGGAGTTCCCAGCCAAGTTCTCCCGTATAGGCCACGCGCGCGGCAAGCGTCGGGCACATGCCGAATTCGACCTGTCGCAACGAGAGCCACGGGAACCGGGCGTTTGAAAGGGCCGCGTCGGGATCCGGATCGCGAATCAGGGTCTTGAGAACGTCTCGGGACTTCGGTCCGGCAATGGCGAACACGCCCAGCCGGCCCGTCCAGTCCTCGACGTTGATTCGGCCAAGTTCCGCCTCCCTGTCCTCGACAGCCTTCAGGAGAAAGTCCCTGTCATAGGCATGCCAGGCTCCGGCAGAGACAAGCAGGAAGCGATCCTCTGCCTCACGCATGATCGTGTATTCGGAACGTGTCGTGCCGTGTGCAGTAAGCGCATAGGTCAATCCGACCCGTCCGGTCCGGGGCAGCCTGTTGCAGGTGAACCAGTCGAGGAATGCCGCCGCGCCGGGTCCGTGCACCACGTGCTTGGAGAACGCGGTGGCATCGATCAGGCCGACGCCTTCCCGGATCGCCTTGGCTTCGTCGACCGCATGCTGCCACCACGCGCCCCGTCGGAAGCTGCGGGCGTCGCGGTCGAAACTGCCCGGAGCGTTCCCAGGCCCGTAGTAGTTCGGACGTTCCCAGCCGTTGACCTGGCCGAACTGCGCGCCCGCCGCCTTCTGCCGATCATATGCCGGCGCGGTGCGAAGCGGCCGGCACGCTTCGCGTTCTTCATCCGGGTGATGCAGGATGTAGACATGCGAATAGCACTCCTCGTTCTTTCGCATCGCGTATTCCGTGGTCATCCACGGGCCGTACCGCTTCGGATCGAGGCTTGCCATGTCGATTTCGGCCTCGCCTTCGACCATAAGCTGCGCAAGGTAGTGACCTGTGCCGCCTGCCGCGGTGATGCCAAAGGAGAAGCCCTCGGCAAGCCACATGTTGCGAAGCCCTGGCGCGGGCCCAAGCAGGGGATTGCCGTCCGGCGTGTAGCAGATCGGGCCATTGAAGTCGTCCTTGAGGCCAACGGTTTCCGATGAGGGAATCCGATGGATCATGGACATGTACTCCTCCTCGATCCGTTCCAGGTCGAGCGGGAAGAGGTCGGCCCGGAAACTGTCCGGGCAGCCGAATTCGAAGCGGGCGGGCGCGTTCCGTTCGTAGGGACCGAGGATCCAGCCGCCGCGTTCCTCGCGCACATACCACTTCGCGTCGGCGTCTCTCAGCACGGGATGTTCCGGTCGCGTCTTGCGGAACTCCACGAGTGCAGGATCCGGTTCCGTGACGATGTACTGATGTTCCACGGGGATCGCCGGTATCTTGATGCCGAGCAGCCGGGCCGTCCGCTGCGCATGGTTGCCCGTGGCCGTGACGACATGTTCGGCATGGATGGCGACCTGTTCGCCGGAGGGCAGCAGGTTGCCGCCCTTCTCCTCCATCTTCGTGGCTTGCACAATCCAGCACTCGCCGTTCCAGGCATAGCTGTCGACCTGCCACTTCCGTTCGATGGCGACGCCGTGCGCACGGGCGCCCTTGGCCATCGCCTGGGTCACGTCGGCGGGATTTATGTAGCCGTCGGTCGGGTGGAAGATGGCGCCCTTCAGGTCTTCGGTGCGCACAAGCGGCCAGCGATCCCTTATCTCGGCCGGCGTCATCCATTCATGCGGAACGCCACAGGTCTCGGCGGTCGACGCATAGAGCATGTATTCGTCCATCCGGTCCTGCGACTGCGCCATGCGCAGGTTGCCGACAACCTGGAAGCCGGGATTGAGGCCGGTTTCCTCCTCAAGCGTCTTGTAGAACCTGATCGAATAGTCGTGGATATGCGTCGTGGCATAGCTCATGTTGAAATATGGCAGGAGTCCTGCCGCGTGCCAGGTCGAGCCGGAGGTCAGTTCGTCCCGCTCAAGCAGCAGCACGTCCTTCCAGCCTGCCTTGGCGAGATGATAGGCGATCGAGGTGCCCACGGCACCGCCGCCGACGACAAGGGCTTTGACATGTGATTTCATGGCCACGCCTCCATTTTGGAAGCAGGTTCTACCTCATTGGGCCGTCCGGCCACAAATCTATCCGACAGGATGGCCGCCGAAAGCGACCCCGGCGCAAGCGGGAGCTTGCTGCGGAAGGCGCCCGAAGGGATTTCAGGCAGGGACGGCGCGGATTGTCCGCAGGCTCGATTTCGCGCCGCGGCCAGCCATCTGACGGGGGCGGCCTGGAAAGGTTCCCACCTTCAGGGAATTCGGCTACATTTCGTGCTGGAAGGGAGACTCGGCCATGCGCAGGCTCTTTGCATTCATTCTCGGGCTCATCGTGGGCGCGCCGGTGGGCGCGTTTCTCTGGTACGCCTATTCGCCGCTCCTGTTCGACGAGGTTGTGTTCGAGAACCTGAGCGAGGCCGAAGTCGTGGCGACGGGAAGCTTCCGGGACGCGGATGAAAGGCACAAGGGGCAGGGGATCGCGACCCTGGTAGCCCTTCCCGCTGGAGGGCACGAGGTCCAGCTGTCGAAGTTCCAGGTCACGAACGGTCCCGATCTCGAAGTCTGGCTGTCGTCCCATCCCGATCCGCGGAAGTCCGCGGACGTTGCGGGCAGTTCATGGGTTTCGCTTGGCCAGCTCAAGGGCAATGTTGGCGACCAGGCCTACCTGGTGCCGGCGGGAACCGACCTCGGCGCGATCAAGTCCGTCGTGATCTGGTGCGAGCAGTTTGGCGTACTTTTCTCGCCCGCAGTGCTCACGCCCGGCAGCTGACGTGGGTGTCCTGTCGGTGACGCGCAAACGCATGCCTGAATTCGGGAACGCGGTGCCGAGGCCTCGCGTCCGGTTCGCGTGACTGTCGCGTTGCATCTGCCGGGCCGCCCGACGGCACGGACAGTTTCTTGTCGCTTGACGGGATCTGGCCGGAAATGAGCATGGCATCGCACGACAACATGCCTGAACTGGCGCTTGAATGGGTCGATGCCGGTCGATCCGTCGCGTTGGCTACGGTCGTGAGGACCTGGGGGTCCGCGCCCAGGCCGGTTGGCGCGCAACTCGTGATCGACGGAGAGCTGTCGTTCCAGGGATCGGTTTCAGGCGGGTGCGTGGAGAGCGCGGTTCTTTTCGAGGCGTCCGATGCCATGCGGGACGGCACTTGCCGGATGCTGAGCTTTG
>VYCX01000354.1:1426-4037 GCA_009843725.1 Boseongicola sp. SB0675_bin_26 | reverse complement strand
ACCCTGCCCCCCGCCAGCGAGATGCCCGGCGACGCCCTCTACCGATTGTCCGGCCGGATCGCCAACGTGCTAGCGGAAGCCGGAGTGCAGCCCGGCGACCGGGTGGCGATGCAGACGGAGAAGTCGCCCGAGGCGCTGGCGCTCTACCTCGCGTGTCTGCGCGCCGGCGCGCTGTTCCTGCCGCTCAACACCGCATACACGACTGTCGAGCTCGACTACTTTCTCGGCGACGCGGAGCCGCGCGTTGCAGTCTGCGACCCTGCCGCCGAGCCGGCGCTGCGACCCTTGGCCGAAGACAGGGGCATCACCCTGTTGACGCTCGGCGGAGCGGCGACTGGTACGCTGGTCGAGCGTGCGGCAGAGGAGTCCGCGGAATTCGCAACCGTCACGCGCGGCGCCGACGACCTGGCTGCGATCCTCTATACCTCGGGCACGACGGGGCGCTCGAAAGGCGCCATGCTCAGCCATGGCAACCTCCTGTCGAACGTCGACGCCCTCGTCCAGACATGGCGCTTTGCCGCAGCGGACACCTTGCTTCATGCCTTGCCGATTTTCCACGCGCACGGGCTGTTCGTGGCGACGAACGTCCTGCTGCGAGCCGGTGGACGGATGATCTTCCTGCCGAAGTTCGACGTCGACACGGTCTTGGCGCTGCTGCCGCGAGCCACCGCGATGATGGGCGTGCCGACCTTTTACACGCGGCTTCTGGGCGATGCGCGCTTCACCCGTGACGCGACGGCGCACATGCGGCTCTTCATTTCGGGGTCCGCGCCCTTGCTGGCCGAAACACATCGGGCGTTCGAGGGTCGTACCGGCCACCGCATTCTTGAACGCTATGGCATGAGCGAAACGACGATGAGCGCGTCGAACCCCTACGACGGCGAGCGCCGAGCCGGCACGGTCGGCTTTCCGCTGCCTGGCGTCGAAGCGCGCATTGTCGATCCGGTTTCCGGCGTCGAAATGCCGCAGGGCGAGATCGGCATCCTAGAAGTTCACGGGCCCAACGTGTTCAAGGGATATTGGCGGATGCCGGAGAAGACGGCGGCCGAGTTTCGCGAGGACGGGTTCTTTGTCACCGGCGACATGGCGCGGATTGATGCGGACGGCTACATGACCATTGTCGGACGCGCCAAGGATCTGGTGATTTCGGGCGGGTACAACGTCTATCCGAAGGAGGTCGAAGGGGAGATCGACAGTTTGGACGGGGTCGCGGAGTCCGCGGTCATTGGCGTGCCGCATCCCGATTTCGGCGAGGGGGTTGTGGCAATAGTCGTGCGCGAGCCCGGCAGCGAGCTCGCTGCCGAGGACATCAAAGCGGCACTGCAGAACCGATTGGCGAAGTTCAAGCAGCCAAAGGCGATCCTTTTCATCGGCGAACTGCCGCGCAACACAATGGGAAAGGTCCAGAAGAATGCCTTGAGGGAGATGTTCGACGACCTGTTCGCGGAGACTTAGCACGTGCTGCGCCAAGGGAAAGTGGCACGACTGACGCCGCAGCAAGCCGAAGACGACGCTCGTGACAGTTTTGGCGTCAAGATCCCGCGGAACGAATTGTCGGACAATCAACTCTTAGGAAAAACTCCAGGACGCGCTGGCGCTCGACGCGCTTCAGGGGCTCCGCGCACAAGTTCCAAGTGGCCGCGGCGCGGCTGCGATTTGTCGGAATCGCAGTTCTGAATTGACCCGAACAGGACGCTCGCCAGTGGCAGGCAACAGGGTGCGTGGAGCGCTGAATTGGACGAAGTGGTTGAATTTCAGTGCGACCGTATGGTTATTTCCCTGAATGGGCAAGAAAGGAGATCGAGGTGGCTTGTCACATCGTAATTCTCGGAGCGTCTTACGGGTCGCTGCTTTCAACCAAGCTGTTGATGGCCGGTCATGACGTCACGCTCGTCTGCCTGCCGGAAGAGGCGGAGCTGATCAACACTGCGGGCACGATCGTGAGGATCACCTTGAGGAGTGAAAGCGAACCGCGCCTGATTCGGTCTGGCGAGCAGCCCGGACGTCTGGATGCCAAGACCCCGGATGAAGTGGATCCGGGCGAATGCGATCTTGTGGGGCTGGCCATGCAGGAGCCGCAGTTTCGTGCACCGCCAGTTTGGAAGTTGATGAACAGGATTGCCGGAGCCGAGAAACCGTGCCTTTCGATCATGAACATGCCGCCGCTTGCCTACCTCCGGCGCATACCCGGGCTGGACACGGAATCGCTGAGGCATTGCTACACCGAGCCCAGGGTTTGGGATGAATTCAACCCTGACTGCGTGACCCTGTGCAGTCCGGACCCGCAGGCGTTCCGGCCACCCGAGGAAAGCCTGAACTTCCTGCACGTTGGCTTGCCGACCAACTTCAAGGCGGCGACTTTCGCGTCGGACGCGCACAACGCGATCCTGAACCGGCTGGCCGAAGACATCGCGTCTGTCCGACTGGACGGGCTGGACGTGCCCGTGAAGCTGCGTGTGCACGACTCCATGTTCGTGCCCTTCGCCAAGTGGTCGATGCTTCTGACCGGAAACTACAGGGCGATAACGCCGGAAGCGCCACGGTCGATCAAGGATGCGGTGCATTCCGACATCGAGCTGTCCCGGGAGATCTATGCATGGGTGGATTCCGT
>VYCX01000354.1:0-1326 GCA_009843725.1 Boseongicola sp. SB0675_bin_26 | reverse complement strand
CGTGTTGAAGTAGTGCCGGATGGTGACGCCGGTCAGGAACACCAGGCTCGCGATGATCCAGCTGTATTCCGTCGCGAAGGCAAGCGGATAGTGGATCGAGAGCATGAGGAAGACGACCGGAAGGGTCAGGTAGTTGTTGTGCGTTGACCTGAGCTTGGCGATCTTGCCGTATTCCGGATCGGGTGTGCGGCCTGCCTTCAGGTCCTCCACCACGATCTTCTGGTTCGGAATGATGATGAAGAAGACGTTCGCGGTCATGATCGTCGCGGTGAATGCCCCGAGATGTATGAGCGCGGCACGGCCCGTGAAGAGCTGGTCGAGACCCCAGCTCATCGCGACGATCATCATGAAGAGAGCCAGCATCATCGCCGTCGGATGATCGCCGAGCCTGGACTTGCAGAGAAAGTCGTAAAGAAGCCAGCCCACGCCGATCGACGCGGCAGAGATCAGGACGCCTTGCCAAAGCGACAGGTCCGCCTTGGTTGGGTCAAGCAGGTACAGCTCCCCGCCGAGCCAGTAGATGATCATGAGGAGCACCGCGCCCGACAGCCACGTCGTGTAGCTCTCCCATTTGAACCAGACCAGGTGCTCCGGCATGTTCTCTGGCGCGACGAGGTATTTCCGGATGTGGTAGAAGCCGCCCCCATGGACCTGCCATTCCTCGCCATGCACGCCTGCGGGCAGGTTCGGCGCCTTCTTCAGCCCGAGGTCGAGCGCGATGAAATAGAACGATGAGCCGATCCAGGCGATTGCCGTGACGACATGGAGCCACCGGACCGCGAAGGCCACCCAGTCCCAGATTGCGGCAAGATCGTACATGGCGTGCCTCCCGATGCGCCGGTTCCATTGCAGACTAGGCGGAATGTCATTGTTCTGGTATTTGTTTCAAAAGTGATGCTGCATCAAAAAATCCAAAACAATGTCCTATCTCGACAATATCCGGACTTTCGTGCGTGTCTACGATCTGGGGAGCATGTCCGCTGCCGGGCGCGATCTCAGGATTTCGCCGGCAGTGACCTCGTCGCGCATCTCGCAGCTTGAGGAGCACCTGAGCGTGCGGCTGTTCCAGCGCACGACCAGAAGCCTCACGCCGACCGAGCAGGGCCGGGCGTTCTACAACGGTGCCTGCGCGATCCTCGAATCGGTGGAGAACGCCGAAGCCCAGGTGATCAAGATCACGAAGAATCCCAAGGGATCTGTCTATGTCGCTGCACCGCTTGGAGTCGGACGACGGCTGATCGCGCCCCAAGTGCCGGACTTCCTGAGGCTGTATCCGGAGGTCAGCGTCCGGCTGCGCTTGACCGATCGCAAGGTCGAGTTGACGAC
>VYCX01000129.1 GCA_009843725.1 Boseongicola sp. SB0675_bin_26 | reverse complement strand
TGGATGCGCCCCGAGGGATAGGGGAACATCTCGAGCACGTAGTATTTCGGCCTGCTCTTGTCACGGGCTGCGAGGAAGGTCTCAGCTTCCTGCCAGCGGGCCTGCCATTTGGGTTCGATGGTGTTGGTGTCGTAGCCGGACATGCGCCATCCTCGGGCTTCGTGCAGCGCCTGATTATTCCGGGCTGCGCCAAAGGTCTAGGGAGCAATGCTCGCGGGCGTGTCAGGCACCGCAGCACCTGCGGGGCCGTCAGAGGCCCCGATCCTGGACCCGAAGCTGGCGCGCGCGCGTGAGGATGGCATTCTCGACGGTGCGCACGGCTTCCGCAGGCGCCGGTCCAGAACGGGTCAGGAGCGCGACCTTCAGCGAGCGGGCATCAAGCGCCGGGTCACGCACGACGACAGTTGCACGGTAGGCACGGTCGCCGCCAGGAGGCGTGCCGTAGCCGGTCGTGATCACGCCCGAGAAAGGGTCGGCCGATTCGATCGGCAGGAAGTTCAGGATATCAAGCGAGGCGATCCAGATGTACTTGTTGACCTCCAGCGTGGTGTTCGGGTCGTCGACGTTGGTGAAAAGGTCCCAGATGGTCTCCCGGCGCTCTTCCTCGGTGGCGGAACCCGACGGTTCGCCGCCGGTCCCGCTTTGGTCCCGGCCGCAGCCCGACAGGGTCACTGCAACGATCGTCAGTACAAGGGCGAATCGACTAGGTCTCATTCTCTGGCCATCCATGCAGAAAGGGGCGCGCTGCCACCGGATCCCAAGCATGAGTAACCGAGAGACCGTGGCGGCTCAAGGGATTTCCGGCGCAGGGACTCCGCTCGGACATCGCCAGCCCGCATCGGCGTGGAACGGGTGCTGCCTGGAAATGCAGAACGAGCCGGGTTCTCGTCATTCGGATGGAACCGGCCAATGGCGGCTCGGTCGACCCGTCGGAGTTGCTGTCATCTTCTCGACATCAGGCGGGCTCGGACATAGTTTTGCCGCGAGTTCCCGGAAACGCCGCATGACACCTTCCCGACCCGAGATCGCAGACCGCACTTTCACGTACGAGGCCGGCGTCAGGCTTCTCTCCGAGCAGAAGCTCCGCGAGGCGCTGACGGAATTCCTGGGCGTCGTCGCGGACGATCCTGGGCATGCCGATGCGAGCTTCCATGTCGCACGCCTCATGCTCAAGACACTGCGCTTCAAGGACTCCATCGCTTGGTTTTGTCGCGCCGCGGCCCTGCAGCCTGATGCTGCTCGGGTGTGGCAAGGACGGGCGGAAGCGGTCGCCCTCGGCGGCAACGATGCCGACAGGCGCGACCTCCTTGCCGCGCTGAAGTCCGCTCCCATCGACCCGAAAGTCCGCGTCCAGTTGCAAGACCGGTTCGGGTCGCTCCGGAAGGCGTCGCGCCCGCGTTCGGGAGGCGTTTCTTCCAAGGTCGTCGCCGGGCTGGTCGCCGATCTTCGTTCCGGTGACGCCGCGGCGGTCGAGGCGAAGGCTGCAAGGGTTCTGCGCAAGGCCCCGCGTTCCGCCGTCGCGGCCTGCATCCTTGCCGAGGCACAGGCCATCCAGGACCGGTCCGAAGAGGCCATCGCCAGCTACCAGCGCGCCATAAAGCTGGATCCGGACTATGCCGAGGCCTATGGGGGCGCTGGCCGGGTCCTGTTCAACTCGGGCCGAATTCGCGACGCTGCAGAGGCCACGCGGCCCGCCGTGATCCTTGCGCCTGACGGCGTTCCTGGACTGACCGGTTTGGGCGCGTCCCTGTCAAGGCTGGGCCATCACCAGGCAGCCATTGTCCTGCTGGAGCGGGCGTCCCGGCTGGATCGCAAGGATGCCCGTGTCTTCGTCGAACTCGGGGATGCCTGTGCACGCCTTGGCGATCACGAAGCCGCCGTCGATGCCTACGCGCATGCGGCCGCGCTCTCAGCAGGGTCAGGGAAAGGCGTCTCCGTCGGCCTGCGTCTTGCCCTTGCAGACGCGCTTGAGCATGTCCAAAGATCTGCGGACGCGCTGGCCGAGCTCAACCGGGTCCTGAAAGACGAGCCGGCGAATGCCAGGGCGCTCATGTTCAAGGCCTCGATGCTGCAGACGCGAGGCGAATTCGAGGAGGCGCATGAACTCTTTCGCCGCGTCATCGCGCGGCATCCCACGAACGGCGAGGCCTACCGCCGCCTCATGATCAGCCACAGGGCCGCAAGGGGCGACCCGATCATCGACGAAATGGTCGATTTGTTCGAGCGCGAGGATGTCAGTGACGAGGATCGCATGAACCTCGGATTCGCCGTCGCCAAGGCCCTTGAAGACACCCGAGACGACGCCCGGGTCTTCCGGTTTCTGGGCGAGGCGAACCGGATTGCGGACGGGCTGTCCAGCGTGTCCGCCGGGCAGCGCTTTGCTGAAATCGCCGACTGTCGCGAAGCCTATGGACGGGTTGATTTGGCCTCGGCGTCCCCGGCCGCCGAGAACGGTCTCGCACCGATCTTCGTGACCGGGCTGCCCCGGTCCGGCACGACGCTTGTCGAGCAGATCATCGCCGCGCATTCAAGCGTGGAGAGCGGCGGCGAACTCGGCTTTGCGTCATATTTCTGCCGCGCCCTGCTGTCCGCAATGCCAGGCGGGACCGGTGGCGAACTCGACCCGGATGTCGTTGCCGGAATCGGTCGGGACTACACCAAGGCCATCGGCCGACGGTTTCCCGGCGCGCGTCACGTGACCGACAAGTCCATCTACACGTTCGAGCACGTCGGAGCCTTGAAGCTGGCCTTGCCCAACGCGCGCTTCGTGGTGGTGCGAAGGGATCCGAGGGACAACCTGTTCTCGATCTACAAGAGCAGGTTTGCCCAAGGCACGCACGGTTATGCCTACGACCTTGAGAAGCTGGCGCGCTACTACGGCGAATTCGAACGCATGATCGACCTTTGGCGCGACCGCGTGCCGGGCTGGTTCCACGAAGTGTCCTATGAGACGCTGGTGGCGAACCCGGAAGAGGAAACCAGAAGACTGATCGCGGCCTGCGGGCTTGATTGGGAGGACGCGTGCCTGAGCTTCCACGAAAGCGCTGGCCGGGTGCAGACGCTCAGCGTCTTCCAGGTGCGTCAGCCCATTACGAGCGCGTCGGTGAAGGGTTGGCGGAGATTCGAAACGGAGTTGAAACCCATGATCGACACATTGAGAAGGGACGGCCATGTCGCTGACTGAAACGAGGTCGCGCATTGGCCGTGCCGCTGATGCCCACGGACGAGATGGTTCCGGCATTTCGCTGATCGCCGTGTCAAAGCTCCAGCCGCCTGACCGCGTCGAGGCAGTGCTCGGGCAAGGGCATCGCGTCTTCGGCGAGAACCGGTTGCAGGAAGCCCAAGAAAAGTGGCCGGCCTTCCGCGAACGCTTCCCGGACGTTGAATTGCATCTCGTTGGCGCGCTGCAGACCAACAAGGCACGGGCCGCCATGGCGTTGTTCGACGCAATTCACGTCGTTGATCGCCTGAAACTTGCCAAGACGATTGCCCGGATTGCCGGCGAGACTGGATCATGCCCAGACCTGTTCGTCCAGGTGAACACCGGAAACGAACCCCAAAAGGCCGGCGTTGCCGTGGACGACGCCGACGGTCTGGTTGCGGGATGCAGGGCGCTTGACCTGCCGCTGAAGGGACTCATGTGCCTTCCACCTCTCGACGAGCCTCCCAGCCTGCACTTCGCGCTCCTGAAGAAGATCGCGGACCGCAATGATCTGCCTTGCCTGTCGATGGGAATGAGCGGTGATCTCGAAGAGGCGATCGCCCAGGGGGCCACCCATGTCCGCGTGGGTTCCGCGGTCTTCGGGGCGCGGGTCCGCGGCTGAGGCAAGCGCGTTCCCGGAGACGTGTCCGGTCGAAGCAAGGTCACATGCCGCCCGGATGGCACAGCCGGTGACTGGCGATGCGGACTGGGGACTCGTCGCCCGGAGGCATTCGGGGACGTGAGCGAGCGTTCGAACACGCAATTTCCGAAACGACGCAAGGGCTGGTAAACGGAACGTTCCGATTACCAGTCTTGTCGGAACCTTATTGTTATCGGAAC
>VYCX01000571.1 GCA_009843725.1 Boseongicola sp. SB0675_bin_26 | reverse complement strand
GAAAGGCGGGAAGCATGGCGTCCGTCGCAAAGGCGACCGTTGCTGCCATCATGGCAATGATGGCGATAAGTTCTGCACGAGACGCGGAGATCGACGCGCGATTGGCCTCTTCCCGGTCGACTCCAGTCACGAAGATGCCTCGGTCTGCTCGCACAATTCGTCCATGACCCTGAGCCAAAGGTCACTTGGCTGCGCACCCTGAACGACGTGGCGGTCAGCGACGATGAATGTGGGCACGCCGGCTACACCGCGATTCCTTGCGTGCGCATCCCGTGCGCGCAATTCCTCCATATCTGCATCGCTGCCAAGCAGTCGTTCGGTCACGACGCGGTCAACGCCAACGTCCTCCGCGATCTCAAGCAGTTCCGAACGGTCTCCAATGTCCCTGCATTCCTCGAAATACGCCTTGAAGAGGCGAGTGACGGTCGCGGTCTGGCGCCCTTCCAGACCTGCCCAGTGAATCAGGCGGTGGGCGTCAATCGTGTTTGGTGTTCGCTTGATTCCGTCAAGATCCAACGTCAGTCCCGCGGCTTTTGCTGCATCGGCAATTCGGTCGTAGACCTGCTTGGCGTTTGCGCGGCCGCCGAATTTTTTGTCGAGATAGGTTTTTCGCTCCATGCCTCTGAAGGGCATGTCGGGATTCAACTGAAACGGGTGCCATTCAATTTGGAACGGATGATCGGGACGCAGTTCAAGCGCCCGGTCGAGGCTGCTCTTGCCGATGTAGCACCACGGGCAGATGGGATCGCTCAGGATGTCGAGCTTGATGGGCATTTGCCATCGTTGGCACCCCTTTGCGGCATGTGCAAGAGAATGCCCTTCGGATGTTCGCGGCGCGACCCGCGGCATGGAGCGGTCGTGGATCCGACGAGCCTTGCGCATAATGAGCCATATTCCTGATCGTCACGAATATTGGCAGTGTCCATTCAATGTTGATCAGGATCTCGCTGCTGCGCTTCTCGTCAAAGAGCCGTTTGGATCAGCAGTTTGGCCGAGGCCGTTGACCGCGATGCGCGCCATGTTTGCGCCCGTGTCGCCGAGAGCCTTCTTTTCCATGGCGCGGACGACGGCAAGCAAAGGCCTTGCAACAACGGAAAGCGCTCCGGCTTTCCGCGCTCGTACCGGCGTGCTTGAAAAGACGCCTACCTCAGCACGTCGCCAATCGCGCGCGCACCTGCCGACACGTCGCTTCCAATGCCCTCAACCGTATTGCACGCGGCAAGTCCCAGCAAAAGCACTGCAAGCAGCATGACCTTTCGCACTTCCTCACTCCTCATGCCACCAGACATCGGGTTGGAACCCGATCCAGTCCCCATACATCGGCAGTCTGTCCGGGTATCGCAGCTGCCTTGCATGCGCGATCCGGGAGACCGGTACATGCCAAATGGGAATTACATAGCGTCCTGTTGTCAGGACCCTGTCAAGGGCCTTGGTCGCGGCGACGAAGTCGTCCTGGCTTCCGGACGTCAAGAGCCGCTCGATCATGGCTTCCACTGCAAGACTCCGGACTCCCATCCAGTTCCGGCTCCCCTCTGTATCCGCAGCTTCAGAACTCCAGTAGAGGTTCTGCTCGTTTCCGGGCGAGAGCGACATGCCTCTCGCATACCACGTCATGTCGAAGTCGAACTTGTTCGTGCGTTCCTTGAATTCGGCGGCATCCACCGAGGTGACGGTGAGGTCGACGCCCATGCGTTCCAGCGCGGACGCATAGATGTCCACGATCTGGTGGGTCTCGGTTGCCCCGGAGGAAAGGAGAATTTCGAAGACGAAGGTGTCGCCAGCCTCGTTCGTCAACTTGCCGTCCCTAAACGACCAGCCGGCTTCGTCCATGAGCGCAAGCGCGGCGGTCAGGTTCTCTCGATTCCGCTCGGTGCCGTCTCCGGCG
This sequence comes from Boseongicola sp. SB0675_bin_26, assembly GCA_009843725.1. GTDB lineage: Bacteria > Pseudomonadota > Alphaproteobacteria > Rhodobacterales > Rhodobacteraceae > JAJEFO01. The sequence continues at coordinate 2,159 of VYCX01000571.1, read as the reverse complement.
GGAAGCTCGTAACCTTCGAGCGCGCCGGGCAGGAGCTCTGCTGCAAAGGGTTCGAGGAATTCCCGCACCCGACCCTTGGCGGGCCCGCTGCTCATGCCAAGGATCGAGTTCGAAAAGTACGACTTGATGCGGGGCTGAGGCTCGCCATTGATCGTCTGGTTGATGAATTCGAAGTTGAAGGCCGTGATCAGGGCCTCGCGGACCCGCCAGTCCCGAAGCTGCGGCCGCCGCGTGTTCATCACGAGGCCGCGTATTCCGGACGGACGCTTGTGAGGGATGAGGGACTTGACCACGTCTCCCGACTGAACGGCCGGAAAGTTGTACTGGCTGTTCCATTTCTGAACGCTGGTTTCGCGCGAGGTGGTCAGCAATCCGCCCTTGAACGCCTCGAACATTGCGGTGCCGTCAGCAAAGAACTCCATCCTGATCTCGTCGAGGTTCGCCGTTCCACGTCGATAGGGGACGACGCCGTCGCCCCAGTAGCCGGGATTCCGGGTCAGGACCACGTAGCGCCCGGGTTCGAAGTCGGAGATCAGGTAGGGTGCGGACGAGATCGGAATGATCTCGGTGCCCGATTCCGCAAAGTCCCGGCCCTCCCATTGCGATTTCTTGAGGATTGGGCGAAGGCCCAGGATCAGCGGAAGCTCGTCATCGCGCACGCTGGACGTGAATCTAACGCTTCGCTCGCCCGTGCGTTCGGCGCTGGCGACCTTTTTCCACGATCCGTGGTAGCGCGGATGCCCCACGGTGCCGAGCGTCTCGAAGGACCAGAGAACGTCTTCGACGGTGACCGGCGCGCCGTCGGAGAACCTGGCTTCCGGTCGCAGCGTGAACTCGACCCAGGAGCGGTCGTCAGGAACTTCGATTGATTCGGCAAGGAGGCCGTAAAGCGAGAACGGCTCGTCATAATTGCGTCCCATGAGGCTCTCGTGGGCCAGGAATCTGAGCTGCCACGGAACGCGACCCTTCAAGATGTGCGGATTGAGCGAGTCAAAGCTGCCGACCTCTCCCTGAACGATGCGCCCGCCCTTGGGTGCATCCGGGTTTGCATAGGGCAGAGACACAAAATCCGGTGGTAGTGCGGGGGCGCCATACATAGCTATGCCGTGACTTGGCTCGGCATGCCCTGATCCTGACACCGCCAGAAAGGCCACTGTCAGCGCAAGTCTGCGATAGGCGTTCATCGTGTTGGCCGTCCTTCTGCCGACATGCTTTCGGGCGGCGTATAGGGCGTTTCCGGAGTTGTCAAACTTTTGGCTTGGAGTTCTGCGAAACGTGGCGTATAAGCGGGTCACTGCTCGATAGGTTTCTTGCCTGTATGAAACCTGCCTCAATAACTAAGCGCCCGCCTTGTGCGGGCGTTTTTTTTCGTGAATCCAAGGCATCCTGCCACCGCAGTCAATTCGTTGCCCGTCCCGGAGTTCGGCGCGCAAGCGTCAACCAGAGAAGGGCCCCTCCTGCCAGCGCCAGGAACGGGGCCATCGCAAGGTTCACGGATGTCCAGCCTTCCACCGGCGAACCGCCGGTGCAGTTCATCAGCCCGCCGGACGAAAGCGACGCCAGTGTCACGCAGCCAAACACGATCGTGTCGTTCAGGCCCTGCACCCGGCCGCGCTCCTCGGGCGAATGCGCGTTCGACAGCATCGCTGTTGCGCCAATGAAGCCGAAGTTCCAGCCCAGCCCCAGGAGAATGAGCGCACCGAAGAAGTTGCTGAGATCGGTTCCCGAAAGGGCAACGCCTCCGGCCGCAGCCAAGATCGCAAGACCGATGGCAACAATCCGCTCCGCGCCGAAGCGGGCAATCAGGTGCCCGGTGAAGAACGACGGCGCAAACATGGCCAGGACGTGAGCCGAGACTATGTCGGCCGCGTTGTTCTTGCTGAAGCCGCAGCCGACCACCGCGAGCGGGGTGGACGTCATCACGAGATTCATCAGGGAATAGGAGACCATCGCGCAGATGACTGCCACCAGGACCTTGGGCGATTTCAGGAGCTCAACGCGGGTCCTGGCATTCTCGGAGATCTCAACGGCTCTCGGCTTCGGAATGTCCAGAAGAAGGAACAGGAATGCTCCGCTCACGTTGATCACGATGATCGCAAGAAACGTGCCAAGAAACGGGACGGCGGTGGCATCGGCGGTCACCTTGACCAATTGCGGGC
>VYCX01000178.1 GCA_009843725.1 Boseongicola sp. SB0675_bin_26 | reverse complement strand
TACCTTGCCCTGATCGCGACCGTTCTTGTGCTAGCGTCCTGCTCCCAGGCGACCGACTACTTTGGCCTGATCACGGGACAAGGCGAGGATTCCGCGCAACTGTGAGAGTGACTCCGGTGATGTAGACGCGCCGCCGTGTCCATCTGACGACGAGGCATCGGTGGCCTGAAGCCGTTGAAGGTGGTCACGGATCGGGCGGGACAGGCGCGAAAGGGATGTGAACGCTGCACCCAAGCGCCCGCGAGACGTCAAGCTTGTCGATGGCCTTGCCGCCGTGGCAGGCCGAGGACGAGGCCAAGGACGTTGACGCGACCAAGCGCAAGGCCGGCCTGATTGGCGGCGAGGCGCGTTTCGCTGCCATTTCGTCAGCGAAACGCAGGAAGATCGCTCAGTCAGCGGCCGCGGCACGGTGGGGCAGGCGTGCGGCCGGAACTTGGCGACCTTTCGGGCCGTCGGCGTGTTCGCGTTCCTGAATCAACGGAATTGCCCCGGAAATGTCTGGCGGCCCAAGCCTGCACGAGGTCTGTGGCCTCGTTTCCGGCTTGGGCCGCCGACCAACTTCGCCGACGTCCGTCAACACCGCCCGCTTCAGGCGGCCGGACCTTCATCGTTCATGCTGCGGCCTTTGCGGGCACGCAGGCGTTGTCTTCCGAAAGTGATTTCAGCAGACCGTATGTCATGAACAGCATGATGACCGAGATTGGCAACGCCGCTGCGATGGATGCCGTCTGCAGCGCCGTGAGGCCACCGGCCAGCAGCAGCACTCCGGCAACGAATGCTTCGCCGAGACCCCAGACGATCCGGAAACGCTGCGGCGGGCTGTCGTTGCCGATGGACAGCATCGTGGTGATCACGAGGGTGCCCGAGTCCGACGAGGTGATGAACCAGGTCGCCAGCAACAGTGTCGCCAACGCCGCCATCAGCCATTGCAGGAACGCGAGTTCGGTCAGCCCGTCGATCGCGCCGCAGAGCGCAGCGGGCAGGTTCCAGGCACGCACCAGTTCGACGATGCCCGCCGTGCCTGCGCCACCTTCTGCCATCAGCTCCATGTAGATGGCATTGCGGAAATGACAGGGGAGCCCAAATGCTTCTCTTGCCCGCCCATCGTGCAACTTTCCCCGATCCGGCACCCAGCACCGAACGAGGTGTCCGCGCGAATGACCCGGACTGTGCAGGGTCATGAGAGGCGGGCGTCGTGTCAGAGGCGAACGTTTCCGCCTGACGACCGATCGGACACGGTGGAACGGCCAGGGACGGAAACTCGATCCGTCGCTCTGGCTGCCAAAGTGCGGTTCGGGTGCGCCGGATGCGGCCCGGGATCGCGAAAGTGCCCGGGCGGGACAAATGGCGCTTTTCAGGACCGACGAAACCCATATAATCTCCGAACCGCTTCTACGGCCCGGGGCTTCGATTCCCCAAGCCTTGATTCGGGAAACGCGACGGAGCAGGTGTGAATCTACGTCTGCCGATTCTCAAACTGAGGAGGCTAACTCTCATGTCATCAACTGAAGACCGCATCAAAAAGATCATAGACGACAATCTTGACGTTGGCCGCGAGCCAAATTTTGATGCAAAGCTCGTGGACTCCGGCGTGTCGTCAGTGGACTGCGTCTCATTTTTCAAGCTTGTCAACGAAGAGTTCAGTCTCGGACTGGCCGCCGAAGAGTGCCGGCAATTCGGGACCCTGCGGGATCTTGTGAACTTTATCGACGCACGCGGTTGACGGAAAGTCAGGGAGCGCATGCCCGCGGCATCGCTCCCGACACCCGATGACCAAGTCCGACCATTGAACGGCTCGAGGCGATGCTCGTGGACCAATCCATGGCGCGAAAGTTCCGGTGCCAATTGCAAGCCGTGCTGAGGAGGTCGAGCGACCAGTGCGAGAGTTTCATGGCACCCTGCCGCCGTCGGCGATTCGGGCTCGCGTGAGATGACTTCGAACGGCGCACCGGTCGAGGTCCCAGATCGGAAGGATACCGGTCTGTTGTTCACGCCGGAAGAGTCGCTTTGGGAGGTGCCGGAACCTCTTTCGACATGCGATGTTCAGCTTGACGAGCACACTGTCACCACGGTGCGTCAGCACGGGAATCCGCTCGGTCCCCGGCTCGTGCTGAGCCATGGCAGCGGTCTTGCTGTCGATCCCTACTTTCCGTTCTGGTCTTTGCTGGCCCAAGACTTCGACCTGATGGTCTATGACCTCAGGAACCACGGAAGAAACAAGGTCGGTGACCAGCAGAACCATAACATTCCGACGCTGATCTCCGACCATGACACGATTATCTCTGCCGTTGTTCGGGAATACGGCGAAAAGCCGACTGTCGGCGTGTTCCATTCCCTTTCTGCGCTGATAACTCTCCTTTCCTTCAGCGATGCCTATTCCGCGCTGGTTCTGTTCGATCCGCCGCTGTGCAAGCCCACGGCCAGCGAGCAGGAATTCATCCAGTCGGCGGAGCGAATGGCCGCGACGATCCGGAACCGGACCGTGCGGTTCAAGTCCGAGCAGCAATTTGCGGAACTCCTTGCCATCTTTCCCGGATTCGCCCGAGTTGTGCCTGGGGTGCGAGAACTCATGGCAAGATCAACTCTTCGCAGGACCGCCGACGGAGAGGGGTATGAACTCCGCTGTCCTCGCGAATACGAGGCCCAGATTGCGGAATATGTGAGGAGCTTCTCGCCCCTGCTGGACTTGACGACGCTGACCTGCCCAACGAAGGTCATCGGCGCCGACCCCACTCTTCCGTTCACGTATCTTCCCACATTTGACTTGGGTCACGTTTCCGACGTCGACTATGACTTTGTTCCCGAGGCGTCGCACTTGCTTCAATTGGAGCAGCCGGAACAGTGCGCGGCAATGCTGCGAAATTTCCTGGCAGGTCAGGGCATCGTGTAGATCGACAACCCGCGCGTGGAGGAGAGGTGCGAGGCGTGGGCGTCTTCCGCCTGCTGATTGCGCTTCATGAGCCGGCGATTTGGATGCGGGAATGGATGGTCGGGAAGTGCAGTCCGTTGCCTGACATCGCCCGCGAAGGGTCCTTGGAAGGAAACGGGACGACCCGAGTCGCAGGTTGTGGAGACGGCAGTCCCGCAGCCTTCAGCCACAGGGTCTCCTCCATTCTCTCGCCTGCAGCACTCTCATTTTGCAAGCGCGATGCGCGTCCTCATGGACCACAGGGAAGCAGGTGGAGCCATCGCTCGATGAAGCCGGGTTCCGGCCGAAGCGTCCGCCGCGAATCCGGGACTGCCCAGGTCTTGAGCTTTCCGAACCGGTGATCGGATGTTGTCGGATCACGCGTCTCGGGTTCCTCGTGCAGTTTTCTTCACACCCTATCGAACCAGAAGCTCCTGCGCTGGAACGGATATCCTGGCACCGAGATGCGCCGTCGCGCCTCGCCAGCGAAGAGTCCGGAAAAGTCGAGCGCGAGTCCGGCCTCGTACACTTTCGCCGCTGAACGAACGTGACCGCCGTCGCTTTCGGGGCCAACCTCCACGATGGTCCTCTCCCCCAGGTCCGCTGAATTCGCCAGCGCTTCAGACGATTCCGGTGAACGGAAAACGCTGGCGCTCCAGGTCGACCTGTCAGGCGCCGCTCCCGGCTGGATCATGCGGCCAGACATCCCGTCCAGCAACGGCACCTGGACAGGCGCGAGCGAAACGTCTTCCAGGTACGACTCGACGTCTCCGGGCGCGCATTCCCCGCCGTCATTTCCTGTCAACTCGCCCCGCCTCGCGGCAAGCAGCGTGCCGGTTTCAAGATCGAACACCCCCGCTGCCTGCGCGGCCGCGATTTCGCCAATGCCGCTGGCACAAATCGCGCCGGGCGAGATTCCGAGGCTGGAAAAGAGCGCCGTAACGGCGCACTGAAGCGCGTAGGCGGAGGCCTGCATCAGCAAGGGATCGTCGGCGACCTGGGCTTTCCCTGAAATCGCGTCGAGCAGCGAAATGCCGCGATTCTCGCGAAGTGCCGCGTGGCAACGCTCAAGGACTGCCCGGGCAACCGGCTCGCTTTCGTGCAGTGCCTGGCCCTTGCCTGACCAGTCACCGGCCTCTCCGGAA
>VYCX01000096.1:3726-4076 GCA_009843725.1 Boseongicola sp. SB0675_bin_26 | reverse complement strand
CGCGTGTCCTTGAGCGCTTCCTCGATACGCCTCTTTCCCAACCTCGGATGCATGAACTGCTCATGCGCCAGCCAGTCTCAATGCTCTTGATGGCCATCTGCAACCGATTATTCGTCCAATTGAAAATCGTATTTCGACCAAGTGAAAGAAACTCTCCGTCCAATTGAAAACCAAGTGCCGAGATACTCTCGGGATTCGCCAAGTCCGACGCGCCCACCGTCCTCGGATCCTGCGGCTGTTCGCACCAAGGCTGGCCGAGCAGTGAAGCATGACCAACAACCGCCTGGAATCACCGGGTTGCGCACATCAATGGGCTAATCCGCAACAGGCTCGGCACATTTCGTGAACTC
>VYCX01000096.1:0-3716 GCA_009843725.1 Boseongicola sp. SB0675_bin_26 | reverse complement strand
TTGCCCAGATCGCCTTCGGAGCATTTCTGCTGATCGGGTGGCGCGGACGTGTTCCGATGCGGACGTTCCGGTCGAATCCGTCCAGGTCAAGAAATCGCTCGCGGGCGCCTGCAACCCCGGATTGTTCCGGCCCTCGGAAATGTGCGAAGAGTCCCCAGCAGCCACAGGAAGGATTCCGTCATGGCCGGAAGCCAGAACTTCGTCGCCGACCCGCGGAACGAGACCGCAAGGATATATCTCAACGGCGAATTCGTGCCCCGCGAACAAGCCCTGGTCTCGATCTTTGACGCCGGCTGGATCCTGGGCGATGGCGTCTGGGAAGGATTCCGGATGCACGGAGGACGGCTTGCCTTCATGGATCTTCATCTGGACCGCCTGTTCATGGGCGCGAAAGCGGTCGACATAGACATTGGAATGACCCGCGATGAAGTCCGTTCCGTCCTTGAAGCAACCCTTGAACGGAATGGAATGACAGGCCAGTCCGGAGTCCATGTCCGGCTGATGATCACGCGCGGCCTGAAGAAGTCCCCGAACCAGGATCCCCGCAACACGGTCTCGGGCCCGACCGTCGCCATCGTCGCCGAATACAAGGAGCCGGATCCCGAACTCCTGAACACGGGTCTTTCGCTGTTCACGTCGGCGATTCGCACCTGCCGGGCAGACATGTTTGACATGACGCTCAACACGCATTCGCGTCTCAACTACATCATGGCACTCAACCAGGCGATCAAGGCGGGAGCCGACGAGGCACTGATGCTCGACGACAGGGGATTCGTCGCAACATGCAATGCAACCAACTTCTTTGCCGTGAGAAACGGACGGGTCCTGACATCAACCGGCGCAAATTGCTTCAACGGAATCACTCGCGCCAACATCATTGCGCTTTGCGAAAGTCATGGCATCTCCTGCGAGCAGAAGGACTTCACTCTTGCCCAAGTCTACGACGCGGACGAGGCATTCGTGACCGGCACGTTCGGCGGACTGACGCCCGTGCGCATGGTGGACGGCCACGCCATGCCCTCGGTGATGGGGCCGATCTCCTCCATGCTGCGCGAAGCGTATCTGGAATATGCCGCAACATGCGTTTGATCCAAGGCTTGAGAAGTCTCTGGATTTTCCCGAGAGCGGCGCTTGAGCAACGTTGCAGCAGGTCAGGCAACATCTGGCGAGACACGCCTTGGTCAGCGGCGAACGGCGCAGCTCGTTTCGAGCGAGCCAATTCGAGGAAGCGGGCCTTGATACGCGTCAACCGCGATCAATCAATCCGCATTGCTTGCCTTGCGAAACCCGTCGCCCGAAGCAGGCGCCCGGCAAGCGCCGACCCCGGCGCGCATTAGGCGACATCTCGCGCGTCCCGATGGCGTGAGCCCGTGGGCGCACGCAAAGGTTTGAACCGACGCATTGGATGTGCCAGCAGGCGCATGCGAAGTTGCGCCGTGCAACCGGTTCAGTCTGGGCAGGCCTGATGGCGCTCACTGACGCTCTGCTGTCTGGCTTGGCCGGGCAAAGAACGGATCTTCCGCATTCTTCAACTCGCAGGCATTGCCGTCGGGGTCGGTGAACGTGGCCACCAAGCCCCAGTCGAAGGACTTGCGACGCACCGGAACGCCGCGTGCCTCCAGCAGGTCGGCGGCAGAATCGACATCCTTGACGTTGAACCGCAGCATGGTCGGGTTTTCGGCATTGCTCTTGCGACCATCGCGCGCATGCCCGCCTGTCTCGATCATCAGGTACCCGTTGCCGAAACGAAGGCAGCACAGTCTTTCCTTTTCGAACCAGACCGGCAGCTCCAGAACGTCGCGGTAGAACGCGAGGCAGGCTTCGTACCGCTCGGTGCCGAGAATGATCCCGTAGGTGCAGATCATTTCACTCAGCCCTTCGCCAGTTCCGGAACTCATCCGTTCGCCCTCACAGGAATGCCTGCCGGCACCACGTGAAGCGTTCGGCCATCATGGGTTGCTGTCTCGCCCACCGGCATGGTCACGCACTTGCGCACACTTGGGTGCCTGAATCTCGCCAAGATTTCCATTTTGCCTCCTCATGCCGATCAGATGCCGGATCTTCCGGAACGTCGACGACGAGATGCTGCCCTTCGAATGGCCGAATTCCCGGAGGATGAATCCGGCAGCGTTCATCCCGGGCCAAGTCACGGCTGCAAAGTGCCATGACGGCCTCCCCAGCTTCATCCGAGAGACCGTGGCCCCGCATCATCCTTGAAACAGCTTCAGTCATGCACCGTGCCATAGCTTCCTGACCCGGCATAATCCAGCAACGACGTGACAGAGATGCAGAGAACATGATCTCAGGAACAGAAGAGCGTTGCCCGAAGCGACACCTTCCCAAAGTCTCCCAATAGGAGCAGGCTGGACCTACGGCAGCAGCAGCACTGCCGACCCCATGAGCAGCACGCCCATCGCCGTGTCGAACATCCGCCTGGAACGCCGGTCGAGCAGCCAGCGGGAAATCAGCTTGCCCGCCACGGACCAGATCGTGAGGCAGAGGCCCATGACCGCCACGAAGGTCACGGCAAGCGACACAGCGCCGATAAGGGTGCCGCTCACGGCGGAGACCGCGGTGACCACCAGGACCCAGCTCTTCGGATTGAGCAACTGGAAGCTCGCGACCCCCCATGCGGTTGCTGGCAGGGCCTGGTCATCGGAGCCGCCGTCTGGTCCGCTGGCCTTCCGTATCAGGCAGAAGCCAAGCCAGATCAGGTAGGCGGCTCCAGCGACGCGCAGGACCGGCTGAATCTCCGGGACCATTTCGAACAGCGTTCCGGCACCGGCCCAGACAAGGACCAGCAACGCGATCGAGCCGGCGATGACGCCCGCAATTGCCGGCAGGGCCGCCGCGACGCCACCTCGCAGCGAGGCGGACATGACGATGAAATTGTTCGGGCCGGGCGTGATGGCGGCAACGGCCACGATGGTCAGCACTGCAAGGAACGATGTCATTTCGAGACCTGTTGACTTTCGTTCGGACGCCTTGCCAGGGGTTCGAATTCAGCCACCCCGCCGGCGCGCAGACTGACCAGCGGGGCGCCGAACGCGTTCCGTTCATGCGGTGCGGACCAGTCGCAGTCCGGACGTTCGGAAATGATTCCATGGGGATTGTGGTCACCGTCGTTGAGGAAGTATCCGGACTGAATGGCGGCGAAGTCCACATCACTCGCGAAAGGCTCCAAGCCGATGAGATCGCGGGCGTAGGCCCAGAGCATCGGGTAGTCCGCCAGCCGGCGCCGCGTGCACCGAAAATGCGTGTGATAGACGACGTCGAATCTCGCCAGCACCGGAAACAGCACCAGATCCGAGAGCGTCAGCCGCCGTCCAAACAGCAGCCGGCCGCGGGCGAAACGCGCCTCAAGCTGGTCGAGCGTCTCGAAGACGCCCGCCACGGCATCGTCGTAGTGACGCTGGCTTCGTGCCAGGCCGGCGCGGTAGACGCCGTTCGCAAGGCCCAGGAATATCTGGGCATTGAGTTCGTCGATCTCGGGCCGGAGGTCCTCGGGGTAGAGGGTGATGTCGCAACCGGAAAGGCAGGAATCAACACGGTCGAAGGCCTTCATGATCTGGAGGGAATCGTTCGAGACGACACGGCGATTCGCGCTGTCCCACAGCAAGGGAACGCTCGCGGTGCCGGAATAGGTGTCATCCGAAGCCGTGTAGACCTCATGCACGTAGGTGACATCCCGCCCGGTGCCCGGAAGGCGCCAGACG
>VYCX01000415.1 GCA_009843725.1 Boseongicola sp. SB0675_bin_26 | reverse complement strand
CTGACGATGAAGCTCTATCCGGCCGGCCAGCTTGGCGCAGGCCCGGTCCAGCAGTACAAGCGCGCCGTCGAAGGCGTAGCGGACATCACGTTCGGCGTCTCGGCCTATACCCCTGCGCTGTTTCCCAAGACCATGCTGGCCATCCCGCCCGGAAAGGCCAACAGCTCGGCCGATGCGACCAAGCGAATACTCGATGTCTTCGACGAATACCTGGCGGATGAGTACGCAGACGTGAAGGTCATTGGCATCACGACTGCGGCCGGGATCGGCATCGCGGCGACCAGGGACGTATCCACCCTGGAGGGATTGAAGGGTGCGAAGATCGTGCCTTACGCCGCGCTGACCAGGCCGATCATCGAGGCAATGGGCGCCGTCCCCGTGCAGATGCCCGTGACGGAGATGTATACCGGACTGTCCACCGGAACGATTGACGGAGCATATGCCACCTACAACAACATGACGCCGCCCTGGAACTTCTGGGACGTGGCGACGCATTTCGTGACCAACGTGCCGGCCCAGCACGCTGTGATCTTCGTGGTCATGAATCGGGAACGCTACGAGGGCCTGAGCGATGAGCACCGCGGCATTGTCGATGAATTGGCGGGCGAAGCGGCATCCATGAAGCTGGCGGAGAGCTTTGACGGCGCCGACGCGCGTTCGCTCAAGATGATGGAAGAGGCCACGGACAAGAACTTCGAGGTCGTCGAAGTCACTGCCGCGGAACGTGCGCGCATGGACGCTGCCGTGGCCGAGGGGTTGAAAGTGATCTTCGCGGACTATGTTGAGCGCGGCATCGGCAACGCCGAGGAAATCTACAACGCCATGAATCGATAGCCCTGATCGAACCAGGTGCAGAGAAGCGTGAATCCCGGCAGCCGGATGCAGTCCCTAGCTGCCACATCGGGGGAGGTGCACTAGATGGCAGTCGTCAAACCGACCAACAAGTCCGTCGAGAGCCACAAGGGGCTGCACCTGTATCACGGTGACATCTCGAACTGCTCGATGCGCGTGCGCATGACGCTGATCGAGAAGGGGCTTGCCTGGACAAGCCATCACCTCGACCTGCGGAAGAAGGAGAACATCTCCGAAGGCTATTTCGGCATCAACCCGAACGGGCTGGTGCCGACATTGGTCCACGACGGCGTCGTTCACATCGAGTCCAACGACATCATTGACTATCTTGACAGAACCTTTCCCGAGCCGCCTTTGCGCGCGTCGGGGAACGAAGGGGACATGCTCGAATGGTTGCGGCTTGCCGGGTCGGTCCACGTTCCCGCGATCAAGCCCTACGTCTACGCGACCATGATTCAGAAGAAGGTCAAGAAGACCGCGGAAGAGCAAAGGAAATACGACTCGCTTCAGAAAAACGAGGAACTGAAGGACTTTCATTCCAAGCATGCCGGAGGCGCCGCATTCAAGGAAGAGGACCTGGTCAGGTCCAAGGAAATTCTCGCCGACTGCTTCGGCAGGCTTGACGCGGCGCTGGACGGGAACGATTGGATCATGGGAGACCAGTTCACGCTCGCGGACATTTCTTGGATCCCGGTGTTCTTCGTGCTGACCGGATGCGGATATCCGTTTGAAGGGTGCCGCAACATCACCCGTTGGGCGAATGCGTTCAATGACAGGAAGAGCTACCGTGAGGGCATCCTTGAGTGGTGCCCCGACTTTTCGAAAGTTTGACCGCTGATCGCGGATCGCCAAGCAGGAGGAAGAAAATGAAACTCAAGCAGACTCTGCTGTCACTTGCCTTGGCAACGGGCCTTGCGTCCGCGGGCGGCCAGGCGACGGCCGAAGAACTGTCCGTGGCGACGTTCATTCCACCGCAGCACCATATCAATTCGTTCTTCTTCAAGTGGTTCGGCGAAGAGGTCGAAAGGCGCTCAGGCGGGTCCCTGACCATCAAGGTCTATCCGGCAGGTCAGCTGGGCGCCGGTCCGGTCCAGCAGTACAAGCGCGTCGTCGAAGGGGTCGCGGACATCGCCTTCGGCCTGCAGACCTACGCGCCCACGATCTTCCCGAAGACCATCCTGATGGTTCCGCCAGGCAAGCACCAGACTGCGCTTGAAGCAACTCGCGCCTTGCTGAACGTCTATGACGAGCACCTTGCGGACGAGTATCAGGACGTCAAGCTCATCGGACTCTTCACCGTGGCCGGCCCGGCCTGGGCGGCGACAAGCGATCTGTCGACCCTTGAGGGACTCAGCGGAGCCAAGGTCGTTCCGTTCGCGACGATGGTCACGCCGCTGATGGAGGACATGGGCATCGTTCCCGTGCAAATGCCCGTGACGGAGATGTACACGGGCCTGTCGACCGGCACGATTGACGGCACCACGATATCTCCGGCGCAAATGGACAAGCCCTGGAACTTCGCCGAGGTCGCGACCCATTACATCGACAACATACCTGTGACGTTCGCGATCTTCTTTGTTGCCATGAACAAGGAACGCTATCTCGGCCTTTCGGACCAGCACCGCGCGATCATCGACGAGCTTTCCGGCGAGCCGGCATCCATGATGGGCGCAACGAGTTTCCACAACGAGGGACAACGCGGGCTGGACTGGCTGGCGACCAACCCTGATGCCATGAAGGATGTCATCTCGGTTTCCGTGTCGGCAGAGGAACGTGCCAGGATGGATGCGATCATTGCTGAAGGCTTGAAGGAGATCTTCGCGGAATATGCCGATCGCGGCATCGCGAACGCCGAAGAGATTCACAAGGCGATGAACCAGTAAGTCACCGCCGCCGGATCTCCTGGTCCGGCGGCTCCACTTGGGATGCCAATGTAAATCGAGCGTGAGAAGATGCGTGCAATCAAGGCCTTGGACCGCGCCCTTACCTGGCTGTCGTTGACCTGTGGCGGCACCGCGCTTGTCTTCATGACGGGTTTTTCCGTCTGGAACGTCCTGGTCATGAGAAAGGCCCTGAACGCGCCGATCGTGGGGGCCGAGGACCTGCTCCTGCTGTCGCTGGTTGTCATCGTCGCGCTGTCGGTCCCGCTCGGCGCTCGAACCGGAGCCCATATTGAAATCGAGGTGCTGGAATCCCGCATGTCCGCGTGGTTTGCCAAATGGTCGATGATCTTCGTCAAGCTGCTGGGATGCGCCTTGCTAGCCATGATGTCCTGGAGGCTTTGGCATGCGGGCCAAAGCGCGGAGCGATTTGGAGAGACCACGCAGCAGCTGCTGATTTCGTTCGAGCCGTTCTATTACCTTCTTGCGTTCTCGGTGGGCCTCTACGCGGCGATACTCCTGCTGGATATCTGGCAGCTGGTGCGTTCCAGCGAGGTCGTCAAGCTGAAGGTCGGGAGTGATCCGCTGTGATCAGCATGACCCTTCTTGGCCTGATCGGGCTCCTGTCGCTGTTTGCCTTGCTGGCGCTGCGGATGCCCGTCGCGCTCTCGATGCTGGGCGTCGGCTTCGTCGGGACGGCGGTTGCAAACGCGAACAAGCTCATCTTCGTCGGCATGGACCCGGACCAGGCCTGGGCGCGCGGATGGAAGATCGCGTACTCGAACCTGGCCGGCGAGACCTTCGAGGCCGCATCCAACTTCAACCTGCTCGTGATCCCGATGTTCGTGCTGATGGGCAACCTTGCCGGCGTTTCGGGCATGTCGAACGACCTGTTCACCACCGCCTACCGCTGGATGGGGCACCTGCGTGGCGGGCTGGCCTCGGCAACCGTCGCGGCCTGCGCGGGATTTGCCGCACTTTCGGGGTCGTCGCTGGCCTCAGCCGTCACGATGGGCCGCGTCGCGCTGCCGGAAATGAAGCGATACAAGTACGCCGATGGCCTTGCTACCGGAGCGGTCGCTGCCGGGGGCACGCTCGGGTTCCTGATCCCGCCGTCCGGCGGCATGATCATCTATGCCGTGCTCACCGAGCAGTCCATCGGGCGCCTGTTCATGGCGGGTGTCATTCCCGGCATGATGCTGACGCTGCTCTTCATCGGCGCGATCTATCTCGTCGTGGCCCGCAGGCCCCAGGCGGGCCCCCCGGGGCCGCGATCAGGGTTCGCCGAGCGCGTCTCGTCGCTTTGGCACGCAGCGCCGATCGTCGGTGTCGTCCTGGTGACCATTGGCGGGATGTACACCGGGTTCTTCACGCCGGTCGAGGCCTCGTCGGTTG
>VYCX01000209.1 GCA_009843725.1 Boseongicola sp. SB0675_bin_26 | reverse complement strand
GGCAGAGCGAATGATCCATTGCCAGCCAGACTTGTCATGACTCGGTAGGGCTAGCACCCTGCCCTCTCGGAAAGGAACCCAGATGGCACGGAGAAAGAAGGGGCGCGACATCTCCGGCTGGCTTCCGGTGGACAAGCCTCCCGGACCGACTTCGACGGCCGTGGTCAACAAGATCAGATGGGCGCTCGATGCAAGGAAGGCGGGTCACGCGGGCACGCTCGACCCGGCAGCCTCCGGCCTGCTCGCCGTGGCGCTCGGCGAAGCCACGAAAACCATTCCTTGTGTCACCGACGCGTCAAAGGCCTACAAGTTCACGATACGCCTTGGCCAGGCGACTGACACGGATGACGCGGAAGGTGAGGTCATCGCCACTTCTGACGTGCGACCTGGCGACGAAGCCTTGCAGGCCGCGCTTGCGGCGCTTGAAGGCGACATCAAGCAGGTTCCGCCCGCGTATTCCGCAATCAAGATTGACGGGGAACGCGCGTATGACCGGGCCAGGGCCGGCGAGGAGATGCAGGTCGCGCCAAGACCTGTCCATGTCGAAAGCCTCAATCTCGTGGATCGGCCCGATCCCGACCATGTCACCCTCGAAATGGTCAGCGGGAAGGGCGTGTACGTACGCTCCGTGGCGCGCGATCTCGGCCACGCGCTCGGCACCGAAGCTCACGTTGTCCGGCTGCGCCGCACGTGGTCCGGACCCTTTCATGTCAACCACGCGGTCGCGTTCGGCCGGATCGAGGCGCTGGCCCGGACCCCGGAGATTGACGAACTGGTCCTTCCGCTCGAAACCGGCCTCGCGAATCTGGCGCAGGTCCGGGTCTCGGAGGAGGCGGCCGCCCGCATCCGCAACGGCAGTCCTGGACTGGTCATCGCCTCCGATGCCGCTTTCGGCGAAAGGTGCTGGGCGGCACATCGGGGAAATCCGGTTGCCATCGGCACCTACATGTCGGGCGAGTTTCATCCTGACCGGGTGTTCCGGCGATGAATCTCGTAGCGCGACGCCACGACGACGGACGTCGGGTCAGCGAGGCGGTCTATTCGGCGTGCAAGAGGTACCGCTATTCGCTGACGCGCATCTGGAACCACGACGACCGCCGTCTTCTCTACATCATGCTGAATCCGTCGACGGCAACAGAGCGTGCAAACGATCCCACGATCGAGCGTTGCGAGCGGCGCGCCCGCATGCTTGGCTACGGCGGATTCCGGGTCTGCAACCTGTTTGCCCTCCGCGAAACCGATCCGTCGCGGCTCAAGCGCGCGTCGATGCCCGAAGGACCGGACAACATGGCGCAGATTCTTGCCGCCGTCGACTGGGCCGACGACGTCCTGTGCGCCTGGGGAATTCACGGCGCACATCGCAGACAGGGACAGTCGGTGCTTGAACTCGTCTCCGCGTCGTCGAAGCCCATGCTTTCCCTGGGCGTGACCGGCGCCGGGCATCCCCGGCATCCACTCTATGTCCCCTACCGGTCACGGCCCATGCCGTGGCGCGAACATGCTGGTTGAGGATCGGGAACTTCGTGGAAGTCCGATCCCCTTCACGACAGACGGAAGGGTCCCTGAATCCTTGGCGGCGTCGCGACCGTTGCGTGCAGAAAGCCCCTTTTCATTCTCGGAGACGCCGACTATATGCGCGCATCCGACCTCCACGGGCCCTGCTGGACGACATCCCGGCTTGTGCCACGACCCGAAAAGGAGACCCCGATGTCGATCACCGCTGAAGAGAAGGCGCGTGTCATCAAGGAATATGGCACGAAAGAGGGCGACACCGGATCGCCCGAGGTTCAGGTTGCCATCCTGTCGTCTCGGATCGCGACCCTGACCGAGCATTTCAAGACTCACAAGAAGGACAACCATTCGCGCCGCGGACTCCTGAAACTTGTCGCGCAGCGCCGAAAGCTCCTAGACTACGTGAAGCGCAAGGACGAATCGCGTTACCTGGACCTCATCCAGCGACTTGGCCTTCGCCGCTGACGCAACGTTGCGGCACGGAATTTGCGGCATCGGCGGGCACGGGTGGTGTGCCGCGACATTCGCCATGCCTGAACTTTCATGAACCGAGGCAGTCACAATCGCCCGGACACTTGGCAATCTGGAAGCAACTACGAGGCCGTTCCCATGACGCTCAGCCGGCAAACGCCGGACAGCGACCTGCCCGACATCCGGGTGCCGCTTGACACGGTCCACTTCATCATCGCCAAGTCGAGAGAATTCGATGTCAATGCCGCATCTTCCGGCCCCGTTGCATCGCCGTTCTCGAGGACCGGCCATCGGATCCCGTTGAAGCCGAATTGAAGTCCTTCATCTCGGATCTGTCTGACGGCGCCCAGATCGATCTCGTTGCCATCATGTGGATGGGACGCGGCGACGGCCCGGACAGCTGGGCCGAGGCGAAGGACCTCGCATTCAGCCAGCACAACGACCGCACCGCGGAGCATCTCGTCGGAACCCCGCTTCCGCCAGACTGCCTGGAGGAAGGCCTGGCCACCATCGGTCGAAGCTGCAGCGAATGCGAGGAAAACGGCGTCTGAAGGTCAGACGTCGACCGGAGCGTGGAGTCTTGTCTCCGGAGTCACGATTCCGCCGCGATCACCGATCGTGACCGCGCCGTAGCGCTGGGCGAATACGGGCGGCAAGGGGCGATCGCCCGGCATGCTCAGCCAAAGCCGCAGAAGGTGCCGTCTCCTTTCCGGCTCCGGCCAGTCCAAGAAGCCTGTCCGGTCGTGAAGCTGGCCATGGTTGTAGACGAACTGCATGTCGCCAGGCCGCAGCCGCATCGAGAGGTGAAGATCCGGATCGTTTGCCAGCCTGTCGAACATGTCCAGCGCCTCGACATGTTCCGGCGTCAGGCGCATCGCGTCCGGAAACCTGCTGGCGCTGTCAATGTACTGCCGCTGGTAGTAAACCGTCAGATGGCCTTCGTGCCAGGACAGGGGCGGGATCTCGGTATAGGGCTTCATCCCTGCCGGAATCTCACCGCGACGATCCGTCGCGACAGGGTCAAAGAGCAAGGCCAGCAACTCGGGCCGCTCCGCCAGCATCCTGTTGTAGATCGCCTCCGCGCTCACAAGAAGGCTGTCGCCCCCTTCCCTGGCTTCGCGCAGGCAAAGAAGCCCCACGACGTTCGCACTGTCGGTGTGAAACGTCTGCCGCGCACGGGTCTGGTAGATCCGGCTGTTCGGGTCGTCTGGACTCGCCCCGAGATCGCGCACGTGACCGAGAACATGCCCTTGCGCGTTTTGCGAACGCGCCTTGCCCAGATGCGCGCCGATCCCGCAGAAAGCCGTTGCGGCAAGGCGCTGGTCGTAGCCAGCGACCGGCAGGCCCCTGATCACCTCGAAGCCGCGGCCATGCAGGAGGGTTTCCCTGAGCTGCGCAAGATGCCTGGAGAGTTGTGGCAAGGGGAAGTCGTCCGCCCTGACCTCTCCCGGATCGCCGCCCGTGGAAAGGAACCGCCGCGCCGCGACCTCGATCTCGTCCACCTGTTCCTCGGTCAGGGTGACGATCCAATCGGTGCGGTCACGCATCTCGCGGCCGGTCCACGCGGAGGGGCCGGAGAATGCGGGGGGCAGTTGATCCAGTTCCATGCCCGCTACCTGACAAGTCGCTCCGGCGAACGCAACGGCACAATGCTGCAACCGTTGCCGCGCCGCAACGAACCGGCCGTGCAAGACAGGCCAGGAAGTCCGGCGGGAAAAGGCGTTCGGCAAGTCGCCGCTTCCCGAAACCACGGCAATTTCGTCACCGCCAAGGGAACCTGACCAGTCGAGCTTCGTCAAGAATTCGCTTGGAAATCGGCGCTCCTATGCGAGCCGGTCCAGCACGTGATCCGCGATCATGGCACTGACGCGGACATTGCTGTCCTTGGTGACGCCAGCGATATGCGGCGTCAGGACAAGATTGTGAATTCCTGCGAAGACCTGTGCTGCGTCCTGTGTCAAGGGCTCGGTCTCGAACACGTCGAGCGCTGCACCTGCGATCTGCCCTTGATGCAGGGCCTCTGCCAGCGCGGCATCATCGACCACGCCGCCTCGGGCGGCATTGATCACCACGGCGCCAGTCTTCATCCGTGCCAGCCGGTCTGCGTTGATCAAATGGCGGGTCTGGTCTGTTAGCGGGACGTGCA
>VYCX01000217.1 GCA_009843725.1 Boseongicola sp. SB0675_bin_26 | reverse complement strand
CTATTTCATGTTTGCCAGCGTGCAGGGCGATTTCGGCCTGTTTCGCCGACTGCAGATCAAGGCCGAAATCATCGCGCTCGAGAACGAACGTGACCGGCTGACGACGGAAGTCTCGGCGCTGGAGAACAAGACCCGGCGGCTGTCCGGCACCCATCTTGACCTGGATCTTCTCGACAGCCAGGCCCGCGACGTCCTCGGCCTGATCCGACCCGACGAGATCGTCCTGAACTGACTCCGGTCCGCATGAAGCTTGCAGCAGCTGCATGGCGGTTCTGCATGGATCTGCCACATTTGCCCGTGCAAGTCACAAGCTGCTGGTGTATGTGATCGTTTAACGTTGAACAATCTGCTCCCGAACAGGAAGGATCGTGCCCATGGCTGCTCGACGAGCAACGAAGAAGTCCACTGCCCCGAAGGCGGAACTCCTCAAGTATTACAGGGACATGCTCCTGATCAGGCGGTTCGAGGAAAAGGCGGGGCAACTCTATGGCATGGGCCTGATCGGGGGATTCTGCCATCTCTACATCGGACAGGAAGCTGTCGTTGTCGGCCTCGAGTCCGTTGCCGTGGAAGGCGACAAGCGGATAACCACCTATCGCGACCACGGCCACATGCTTGCGTGCGGCATGGACGCAAACGGTGTCATGGCGGAGCTGACCGGGCGTATCGGAGGATATTCCAAGGGCAAGGGCGGCTCCATGCACATGTTCTCGAAGGAGCGCGATTTCTACGGTGGCCACGGCATCGTCGGAGCAAACGTGCCCCTCGGTGCAGGTCTTGCGTTCTCCGACATGTACAAGGGCAACAAGAACGTCACGTTCACGTATTTCGGCGACGGCGCGGCCAACCAGGGCCAGGTCTACGAAACCTACAACATGGCCGAACTTTGGAAGCTGCCCGTGATCTTCGTGATCGAAAACAACCAGTACGCCATGGGCACAAGCGTCAAGCGCGCCACCAAGTCGTCCTCCTTCTGGGAACGGGGCACCGCCTTCTCGATCCCAGGGGAACAGGTGGACGGGATGGATGTGCTGGCCGTGCGCGCCGCCGGCCAGAAGGCCGTCAAGCACTGCCGGGCCGGGAAAGGCCCCTACATCCTCGAGATCATGACATACCGCTATCGCGGCCATTCGATGTCCGACCCGGCAAAGTACAGGACTCGTGACGAGGTGCAGAAGATCCGCGAAGAGCGCGACGCGATCGAACAGGTCCGCGGGCGCCTTCTCGACGCAGGTGCCACTGAAGCGGAGCTGAAGTCGATCGACAAGGAAATCAAGGACATCGTCAACGCCTCGGCCGAATTTGCCAAGGACAGCCCAGAGCCCGATCCCTCGGAACTCTGGACAGACATCACCGTAAGCGTCTGAGGGAGGAGCAAGACGTGGCAACAGAAATTCTCATGCCGGCCCTCTCGCCCACCATGGAGGAGGGCACACTGGCGAAGTGGCTGGTGAAGGAAGGCGACAGCGTTTCAGCCGGTGACATCATGGCCGAAATCGAGACTGACAAGGCGACGATGGAATTCGAAGCCGTCGACGATGGCATCGTCGGCAGGATTCTCGTCGCCGAAGGGACCGAATCCGTCAAGGTCAACACGCCGATCGCGGTCATCGTCGAAGAGGGCGAAAGCGCGAGCGACATCGCGGCACCCGTCGCTCCTGTTGCGGCCCCCGAAGCCGTAGCGACCTCTCCAAAGCCTGAAGTCGTGGCCGACGCGCGCCCGGCCCAGCCCGCGGTCGACCGCTCGCCTGACTATCCTGAAGGCACCGAAATGGTCTCGACGACGGTACGAGACGCCCTCCGCGATGCCATTGCCGAAGAGATGCGGGCCGACGAAACCGTCTTCATCATGGGTGAGGAAGTTGCGGAATACCAGGGCGCATACAAGATCACCCAAGGCATTCTAGAGGAATTCGGCGCCAGACGCGTGATCGATACGCCGATAACCGAGCATGGCTTCGCAGGCCTGGGTGTTGGAGCGAGTTGGGGCGGCCTCAAGCCCATCGTGGAGTTCATGACCTGGAACTTCGCCATGCAGGCGATCGACCACATCATCAACTCCGCTGCCAAGACGCTCTACATGTCCGGTGGCCAGATGGGATCGCCAATCGTGTTCCGGGGTCCGAACGGCGCGGCGGCCCGTGTGGCGGCCCAGCATTCCCAGGACTATGCCGCCTGGTACGCGTCCGTGCCGGGGCTCAGGGTCGTGCAGCCTTTCTCTGCAGCCGATGCAAAGGGGCTCCTCAAGACGGCTATTCGCGATCCGAACCCCGTTGTGTTTCTCGAGAACGAGATCCTCTACGGGCGCGCTTTCGATGTGCCGAAACTCGATGACTTCACGATCCCCTTCGGCAAGGCCCGCGTCTGGCGGGAAGGCTCGGACGTCACGCTTGTGTCCTGGGGAATCGGAATGGGCCACGCTCTCGAGGCCGCAGACGAACTGGCCAGGGACGGAATCTCGGCCGAAGTCATCGACCTCAGGACCCTGCGCCCGCTCGACATGGCAACGGTGATCGAAAGCGTAAAAAGGACCAATCGTTGCGTGACGATCGAGGAAGCCTGGCCGGTTGCCTCGATGTCCGATCATATCGGCTCGGAAATCATGCGCGAGGCGTTCGACTATCTTGACGCACCGGTCCTCAAGTGCACCGGCAAGGACGTGCCCATGCCATATGCGGCCAATCTCGAAAGACTCGCTCTGACGTCAGTCAAGGAAGTGATTGATGCCGTCAGGGCCGTGACCTACAGGTAAGGAAAGAGAAGGATGCCCACTGAAATCCTAATGCCGGCTCTCTCGCCAACCATGGAAGAAGGCACGTTGGCAAAGTGGCTGGTCCAGGAAGGCGATGCCGTGTCTGCCGGTGACTTGCTTGCAGAGATCGAAACCGACAAGGCGACGATGGAGTTCGAAGCCGTTGACGAAGGAACGGTAGGACGGATCCTCATCCCCGAAGGCGCCGAGGGCGTAAAGGTCAATTCACCCATTGCGGTCCTCCTCGCCGAGGGCGAAAGCGAGGCCGACATCAGTTCCACGGCCGTGGCCGTCGAAACCGCTCCGCCAGAATCGGCCGCCGAGGCCGCACCCCCTGCCCCGGCAAGCGCAGCGCCGGAACTGGTCGCTAGCGCACCGCCCGCGGTTCCCGCTGCAAGTTCCGAAGGCAATCGCGTGTTCGCATCGCCGCTCGCCCGCCGAATTGCCGCCGACAGGGGAATTGATCTGAGCCAGGTGAAGGGTTCGGGACCCAAGGGACGCATCGTCAAGGCCGATGTCGAAAGCGCACAAGCCCTGCCTGCGGTCCCCTCAGCCGCACCCGTGCCGGACACACCCGGAGCAGAAGCGATCAAGGCAGTGTTCGAGGACCGGGAGTTCGAGGAAGTCTCGCTCGACGGAATGCGCAAGATCATCGCGGCGCGCCTTGGCGAAGCCAAGCAGACGATCCCGCATTTCTATCTTCGCCGGGACATAAAGCTGGATGATCTCCTCATGTTCCGTTCGCAGGCCAACAAGCAACTTGAGGCGCGTGGCGTCAAGCTCAGCGTCAACGACTTCATCATCAAGGCCTGCGCCCTGGCCCTCCAAACGGTACCTGAAGCCAACGCAGTTTGGGCCGGAGACCGGATCATCAAGCTCAAGCCGTCTGACGTCGCCGTCGCGGTGGCCGTTGAAGGCGGCCTGTTCACGCCGGTTCTCAGGGACGCGCACCTGAAGTCGCTCTCGACCCTGTCCACCGAAATGAAGGAGCTGGCGGCGCTCGCACGCGACCGCAGGCTGGCGCCGCACCAGTACCAAGGGGGCAGTTTCGCGATCTCCAACCTTGGCATGTTCGGCATCAAGAACTTCGACGCCGTCATCAATCCGCCCCATGGATCGATCCTGGCCGTCGGGGCCGGAGAGAAGATGCCGGTCGTCAACGATGACGGCGAACTTGCCGTTGCCACCGTCATGTCGGTCACGCTCTCGGTCGATCACAGGGTCATCGATGGCGCTCTCGGCGCAGAGTTCCTGTCAGCGGTGAAGACGAATCTCGAGAACCCCATCGGCATGCTGGCATAGTACGGAGAGCAAAGACTTCCGCGCGGTCCCGGACCGCAAAAGTTCAGTCAGCGACGAAACCGTTCAGGATCTGGTC
>VYCX01000066.1 GCA_009843725.1 Boseongicola sp. SB0675_bin_26 | reverse complement strand
CTTGCGAAGAGGCGGCAACCTTACTATCAGGTCGCATTGGCACCCGTAGCTCAGCTGGATAGAGCGCTGCCCTCCGAAGGCAGAGGCCAGAGGTTCGAATCCTCTCGGGTGCGCCATTTGCATTGAAATACATGATGAGCCATGTGCTGATTTTGGCGCCACGATGCGATTTGTTCGTCATGACGAAACGGCTGGAAGTCCGGGCGTGTCCCCAGAGATCGCGGCGTTTGAGGTCTGCTTCTGAGCTTTGCTACGTATCCTTGCAGGGATTGCAACTCGCGGCGGACATGAGGGACCATGATCCGGCTGCTCCCGATTCAGGTATTTCTTGTCGGCAGTGCTATCATTGATTACATTGTGACCTGCATGGGAGGGTTTCATGGCCAGCATCACTATCCGCAATCTTGACGACGGTCTCAAAGGGCGTCTGCGCGTTCGTGCGGCCGAGCATGGCCGTTCCATGGAAGAGGAAGTGCGGCAAATCCTGAGGCAGGTCGTCGGCCCCCCGGCAGAGAGCAAAAATCTCGGCGAAGCCATCCATCGGCGGTTCGCCGCCATGGGAGGCGTAGAACTTAAACTGCCGGATCGGGATCCAATGCCTGAGCCGCCAAGCTTCGATTGAGATCATGATCCTGATCGACACCAATGTCGTCTCGGAGCTGATGCGGCCGTTGCCCGCTCCTGCCGTTCTGGACTGGTTCGGGTGTCAGGATGATACCGGTCTTCATCTGAGCGCGGTGGGAGAGGCCGAATTGCGGCGCGGAGCCCTGATCCTTCCGGCGGGGCGGCGCCGGGACAGGTTGATTGCTGAGATCAACGCCTTGGTTTGGGATGACTTCGGACACCGCGTATTGCCATTCGACAGCGCCGCGGCTCAGGAGTTTGCAGCGATCTTCGCTGACCGACGAGCCGCCGGTCGGGCGATCAGCTTCCCCGACTGTCAGATTGCCGCAATTGCTCGTTCCCACGGGGCCGCAATTGCCACGCGCAATGGGAGAGATTTCGACGGATGCGGGATCAAGATCGTCGACCCGTGGGTTCCGCGTTGAATGCCATCCAGCGCCTCGATTGTCTTTCCAGGAAACCGAGACGAATTGTGAGTGGTAGAAGCCGGAGATGCGAATCCTCGCGGCTGCGCTATTTCTCTCAATACGGCCGATAACCAATGGATGCGCTACCTTCTGTCGGACTTTCGCAGCCCAGAATCGGAAGCAAAGCATCCAGAAGTGGCGTGGTCCCACGCGTTTGTAGCGGCGCATGGATTTCGCACGAGGAATTTGAAAGGGTGCATTCAGGCGTGTCGAAGGACACGACAAGCGCAGCTGCCCTTGCTGCACGCGGCAAATCCTCAATTGACCGGCCCAACTTTGGCAGTCCGTTTGTAGGCGCAACGGGACACTCGCTATGCCGATCCTGATCTATGCATGAACAGGAAGAAAATTCCGATGAGGATCAGGCAGCTGCCGAGCACCTGGCTCCAGGAAACGTGCTCCTTCAGGACAAGGAACGAAAACAGCAGCGCAATGACAATCGTGCCGCTCACGATTGTTGGAATGGCAACGCTCGCATCCATGGACTTCATTCCTCCAACACCCCCGAAGAGGTATAGATAGCCAATCTCCGCGCCTCCGATGCAAAATCCGGCAACTGCAGCCCAGAAATAGGACCCCGGAGACAGTGAAAACACGTGTCCGCCTCGTACCGCCAGTACTGCGAGAAACACGATGGATGTAGAAAGCGCAGCGACTTGAATGCACATCGTGGCGAGAACGGTTGTTGTGGCCCCGGAAGGAACTTGCCCTCCTGCCAGCTTCACGAACAGGTTGTAGCCCGCGTAGAGAATTGTAACTGCGGCAAGTAGCGCGATGCCAGCCATCAATCTCGCTCCCTTTCGTTCTGATATGACGAGTTTGGCACAGTCAGGTGGCGGACGCACGGGTACGGGCGCCTTGCTCCTCCATTGCCCGAGGCACTTCATCCAGCGAGCGTACAGCGCCCGTTTGCACATGCTCCATGGCCCGCTCATGCGCCCGTCAGCGGAGATTCTCGACCTTGATCAGTTCGATCGGGCATCGCGCCGGGACATGGCATTTTGCCTTCGAAGTGATGAACAAGTGCATCGGACCCTGGAACGAGAGAATCCGCCGGGCGCTCAAGCTCGCGCCGGGGCTTCGTTCGGTGACGATTCGCGAGCAGATACCGTTGCAAGATCCATCTATTCCTGCAGCGACCTAACGGCCAGCTCGCCTTCTGCCCTTGACGCCATTGCGAGAGCGGCGGCATGAATCGCGGCAGCGGTTGTGAAATACGGAATCCTGTCCATGAGCGTCACGCTTCTCATCGAGCGCGAGTCCTCGATGGCCTGGGCGCCCTCGGTGGTGTTCATGACCAACGCCACCTCGCCGTCCTTCAACACGTCAATGATCGTGCGACCGCCTTCGTAGACCTTGTTCACGATGTCTGACGGAATGCCGTTGTCAGTCAGGAATCTTGCGGTGCCGCGAGTGGCGAGGATTTTCAGTCCGAGTCTGGTCAGCGTCCGTGCCGTTTCGACCAGCTCTTCCGTCTTGTCGGCATTCTTGATGGAGAAGAAGACGGTCCCCTCTTCCGGCAGCATGGCGCCTGCGCCAAGCTGCGCCTTGAGGAATGCACGCGCAAAGCTCCTGTCCCATCCCATGACTTCCCCGGTGGAACGCATTTCGGGACCTAGAAGCGTGTCGACGCCGGGGAAGCGCGCGAAAGGGAGAACGGCCTCCTTGACCGAATACCACGGCGTGCGAAACTCCTTGAGTGTCACGGGACCCGTTTCGGCGTTGCCTTCGGCGGTGTGCGTCGGGAAATCGGAGAGTCTCTCGCCTGCCATCACGCGAGCCGCTATCGAAGCGATGGCGCTGTCTACCGCCTTGGCCACGAACGGCACTGTGCGCGAGGCACGCGGGTTGACTTCGATGAGGTAGATGTCTTCGCCCTTGATCGCGTACTGCACGTTCATGAGCCCGACAACTTTCAGTTCCCGGGCCAACGCCTCGGTCTGGTGGACGAGTTCATCGAGGATTCCGTTCGGAAGCGAGTGCGGTGGCAGCGAGCACGCGCTGTCGCCCGAATGGACGCCGGCCTCTTCGATGTGCTCCATGATGCCCGAGACATGCACGTCCTCGCCGTCGCAGATCGCGTCCACGTCCACCTCGGTTGCGCCGTAAAGATAGCTGTCGAGAAGGACGGGGCTTTCGCCCGAGACGACGACAGCCTCGCGGATGTATCGCTCAAGCTGGCCGGCATCGCGGACGATCTGCATCGCGCGTCCTCCGAGCACGTAGGACGGTCGAATCACCAACGGATAGCCGATGTCGTCGGCGACGGAGAGCGCCTCCTCCCTGGAATGCGCTATGCCGTTCCTGGGCTGCCTCAGGTTCAGGCGGCTGACGAGTTCCTGAAAGCGCTTCCGGTCCTCAGCCAGGTCAATCGCATCCGGTGACGTGCCGAGAATGGGAATGTCAGCGTCGTCCAGCGCATTGGCGAGCTTCAGGGGCGTTTGCCCGCCGAACTGCACGATCACGCCATGGAGCGTGCCACGTTCCCGTTCAACCCGAAGGATTTCCATGACATGCTCGAATGTCAAAGGCTCGAAATACAGTCGGTCTGAAGTGTCGTAGTCCGTGGAGACGGTTTCCGGATTGCAGTTGACCATTATCGTCTCGAAGCCCGCATCGGAAAGCGCAAAGCAGGCGTGGCAGCAGCAATAGTCGAACTCGATTCCCTGGCCGATGCGGTTGGGACCGCCGCCGAGAATGACCACCTTGCGCCGTTCGGTCGGGTTCGCCTCGCATTCGGCCTCGCCCATGGCAGGCTCTTCGTAAGTCGAATACATGTAGGGCGTATGTGCCTCGAATTCGGCCGCGCAGGTGTCGATTCGCTTGAAGACCGCGTGGACGCCCAGACCGTGGCGGCTGCGACGGACGTCATCTTCCCGAAGACCGTTCAGTTTCGCCAGCCGTGCATCGGTGAAACCGAGCATTTTCAGCTTGCGCAGGCCCTCCCTGGATTCGGGCAGCCCGTTTCCCAGCATCTCGGCTTCGGCGTCGACGATTTCGCGTATCCGGGCGAGGAACCAGGGATCGAAGTTCGTTACGG
>VYCX01000115.1 GCA_009843725.1 Boseongicola sp. SB0675_bin_26 | reverse complement strand
CAGTCGAGCATGTCCAGCATCTCGTTGCCGGTGACGGGGCCGAGCCCGAGCAGGGCGCCGAGGCTGCTCGTCGCGGTCTCGGGCGACAGCCGCCGCGCGGTGGCGAGCTTGGAATCGGGCGACAGCACCCGCGCGACGACGGCGGCCAGCGCCAGGTCGCGCTCGCGGCTGCGCGTCCGGTGGAGCATGCGCTCGAGGCCGAGGCCCCGCACGGTGCCGAGGACGGCGGCGACGTGGCCGTGCAGGAGGGAGCGCTCCACCTGCATGAGCTCGCCGATGTCTCCGACCGCGACGGCGCCCTTGAGCACGGCGCGGAAGCCCTCGACGATCTCGGGCGGGAGCTTCGAGAGGTTGGCGACGGTCCGCTTGCGGATCCGCCTTCCCTCCCGCCACGCCTCCCGGAGGAGGATGGCGGGCTTTCCGGCCTGGTTGGGGACGGACTCGATGTTGAAGGCCATGGCGGCGTCCGTTATGGGAACACGATGCGCGCACGGAAGCCGGCCTTGCCCGCGATGTCAAGCGAATTCTGCATGGAAAGCTGCACCGCGCTTCGGTCCGTCAAGGACGGCCGGTGGACGATCCGGCTCTCTGGCGCAACATGTTATGGGAACATGAATCCATCTGCCGGGACCCTGGACCCAAAGAATCCCGCTTCATGTCAACGGGTTGGGTGGAGAGGCCCTCTGGAAGTTCCGACTAGAGTCCGTCACCGTGAGCTGGAACCAGGCCGCCTCGGCGATCATCGACGGCCCGGCGGATGTCGCGGTGATCCCGGCCATGTTCCCCGGACCCCGTGTCACGCGTGCAGGCGCCGCCGGCGCAATGAGCATCTACTCGCTCCCCAAGGGCATCTTTGAATCCGAGGCTGGCCAGAAACTGCTGAACAAGCCCGGCTCGACGGCGTTTTCCATGCCGGTAGCCGAGCTTCAGGCAAGTCTTGGTGACGGATGGACCGTGGTCTCCGAGGACGACACGTTCCGTGCAATGTCGGTGGTCGGCGGCGACTTCGTCAACAAGAGCATGGACGAAGAGGTGGCCTGTCAGTTGACCAAGGCGCATATCGAGAACCTCGAAGGGCACAAGGCCTTGGCCCCGTTCATGGGGTCGTTGAATTTCGGGGTTCTGGATCCCGCGATCTCGGGCTTGTGCGGGCCCAACCCGGTCAGGTTTCACGCCGGCGCGGTCCGTGCCTGGGAGGAAGCGGGTCATGCGGTTCCGGATTGCGCCAAGCCATGACGGCGCGAACCGGCAAATGCGTCGGGCGACCGAACGCGTCGCCCGCGCCGCCATCCTGAACGCTTCGAACAGCCCCGCAGCCGAACCGGAATGACCGATCAGGACGAACCACAGGAAGCTCCCGGCGCCCCGGTGGACCGGCTGGTCTATTGGTCGGGCTCTTGCTGGTGCTGCTGGTGCTCCTGTACGTGACGCCGGCAATTCCCGGTTGGGACGAATTCCGGAGGGCCGTCACCGGCATTGACTTCATCAAGGTCCGGCGCTTTCCGACCGAATGGCTTTATCCGCTCGTCTTTGCATGGATGACGCTGATCGTCGCCTTGAAGCACTCCATATGGCGAGGCTGGCGCTGGCGGTCCTGATCCTGTTCCGTCCGTTCGAGATATGCGGACCGGCGTTGGCCGGCGCGGCTGTCTTGGTCGCCCTTCACGTATTCCGCAGCAGGGAGACCTTGCGGGCCTGACGACGCAACGGTACACGAGGTCTGCGAATGAACGGGGCATTATGTAGTTGATTGAAACGGTGGAACATGACGCTTTCTGCGCAAGCCAGAAGGACGGGATTTCCGCCGATCTTCGACACGGCAATGCGCGGCCACGCCGCGATGCCCAGATGTCAGGGCCATACAAGACGAGGCGTCCGGGACCGGCGCATCTGCACGGTGAGAGGCGTTTGCGTCGGCAACCTCTGCTGACCTGTGAAATCAGCCGCGGTCTGGAACGCACCGCGTTTCAGTCAGCGGCGTAATTCCCAATGAGTGCACGTCCGAACTTCATCCTCTTCATCACGGACCAGCAGCGGTTCGACCATCTGGGCTGCAACGGGCATCCGGTGCTGCAGACCCCGAATATCGACGAACTTGCGCAAGAGGGCGTGAACTTTGACCGATTTTACGTAGCGTCACCCGTTTGCATGCCGAACCGAGCCAGCCTGATGACCTGCCGCATGCCGTCCAGCCATGGCGTCCGTTCGCTCGGCGTTCCGCTTGCGCACGAGAATGTCACCTTTGTCGAGATCCTGCGCGCCGCAGGGTATGACACCGCGCTCATCGGGAAGAGCCATTTGCAGAACGTCACGGACTGGGCCGCCCAGATCGAGCCGCCCGAGCGTCGGGAAGGCTATGCGCAGCCTCCCGAGGATCTTGCCGTCGCCATTCGTTCGGGCCTCGACGCCGCGAGCTACCAGTACGAGCAGCAGCAGTTCTGGATGCAGGACCATCCCAAGGTGCCGACCCCCTTCTACGGGTTTGACCACTACGACTCCGTGCTGCGTCACGGCACGATGGCCGGCGGTGACTATGAACTATGGCTGAAGAACGAAGCTCCCGAGATCATGCCATTGCGCGGGCGCGAAAATCAGCTTCCGCACGACTACGTCTGCCCACAGGCCATTCGCACGAGGATTCCGGAAGACAGGTACTCCACGCGTTACATAGCTGAGCGGGCACGCGAATGGATCCGGGGCCGGAAAGGCAATCCGCGGCCGTTCTTCCTGATGGTGTCCTGGCCTGATCCCCATCATCCGTTCAACCCGCCCGGCAGGTATTGGGACATGTACAAGCCCGAAGAGATGCCGGTGCCGGCGGCTTATGCCGCCAATGACTGGGAGCCGCCGGAATACGTGAGAATTGCGGAGCGGGATCGTGCGCGCGACAGAACGCTGGGCCAAAGGGCGGGCTACTCCGTCGCCGTTTCCGAGCGGGAAGCGCTTGAGGCCCGTGCCCTGACCTGCGGCATGATCTCCATGATCGATGATGCGGTCGGGTTGATTCGAGGATCAGTCAAGGACGCCGGGCTCGACGATGACACGGTTCAAATCTTCACTTCCGACCACGGTGATCATCTTGGCGAACACAGGCTGCTGTTCAAGGGCGCCGAGCAATACGATTCCCTTACTCACGTTCCGTTCATCTGGGCCGACCCGAAGGGTGCGAAAGGCGAACGCAGCCAGGAAATTGCGCAGACGCAGGATATCGGCACAACGATCCTGGAGCATGCAAGGGTCGCGCCGCCCGTCGGCATGCAGGGCGTCGTTCTGTCGGTGGCAGGCGGCGCGGGGCGCGAAGCGGCACACATCCAGTACGAGACACAGCGGACGCAAGAGGCCTTCGGTGCCCGTCCACGCGTTCACACGATCATCCATGACCGGTGGCGGCTGTCGATCTATCTTGGCAAGTGCGCGAACGAGCTGTTTGATCTCGCGGACGATCCCGGTGAAATGACCAACCTCTGGGACAGCGCTGCACATGCCGAGATCAGGAGCCGGTTGATCGAACGGCTCGCCGAGATGGAGATTGCCGTCGCCAATCGGGTGCCTTTGCCGACCGCGCAGGTCTAGCCCTGCTCCAGCTCTTTCGCCGACTGAATGTAGTAGTGCCGCGTCGGGCAGTTGATCTGTGCGCGGGCGTGCAGCCTCAGAAGCAGGGCCTTGATCGCCTTGGCGCTTTCCCCGCCCTCGCCGGCAAGGATGAGTCGGTCAATCAGCTGCAGGGCCCATTGATAGTCTCCTTCTGTCCGGGCCTTTTCGACGGCCGCCAAGACGGCCTCCGGACCGCCGGCAAGTTCGATGAAGCGGTGCGCCTCGTCCGCCGGAGATAGGGGGCTGAGTGACGTCGGGTTGCCGTCAAACCACCCAACCGTCCCCACGAAGTAAGCACGAACGGCGAAGTCGACGCGACCATAGTACTCGCGCAGGTGGGGTTTCTCGGCGAGTTCGGGCGGCAGCTCTATGCTGTGTGCCAGATCGTCGATCGTCCTGCCCGCATCCATGCCGACGCGGGTTTCCCTGGTGATGTGGCGGATCGCGTCCCGATAGTCCGTCAGGACTTCCCTGATGGTGTCTGCACCTGTCACCGCCCTTGTGTGGCCCGGCGCAAGCACCTCGGGTTCAAACGCCATCAGCTGGTCCAGCGT
>VYCX01000496.1:18765-29276 GCA_009843725.1 Boseongicola sp. SB0675_bin_26 | reverse complement strand
CGTCGGGAAGCAGGTCGCCCACGGAGAGGTCGACGGGCAGGTCGCTCTCCGTGACCGACTTCCAGCGGATGTCGGACGGGATCACGGCGTCGCTGCCCGCCTCCCCGGTTCCCGAGACCGGCACGGGCAGCCGGATCTCGCGGCTGCCCTGCAGCCGGACCAGCCACGGGCCGCCGCCCTGTCGCACCGCGAAGACCGCCCGCCACTCGGTCGGCCCGGGACGCGGCGCGTCCGACGCCGCCGCGGCCATCGCGGGCGACGCGCCCGGCATGACCGTGCCGGGAGGGGCAAGGGCCGTGACGGAACCGTCCGTCAGCGGCGGGTCCTGCGCGTCCGGGCCCGGGGCCGCGAGCAGCCCCGATCCTGGAGGCGGGAGGGTTTCCGGGGCGGATGGCGCGGCAACGTCCCCGGTTTCTTCAAGCTCGGCGGGGTCGGCCGGAACCACCTGGGGGTCTCCGGAGGCCGCGCCGCCCTCCAGCCGGGCAAGGTCCGCCTGCGCCGACGCGAGTTCGCCGCGCAGGCCCGCCAGCGTCGCTTCCGTCTCCGGACGCTCCGGCTGGCCCTCCAGCCGCGCGATGCGGTCCCGCAGACCCGAGATCTCGGCCCGGAGCCGCGGCACGGCGTCCGGGACGGACAGTTCCCTCGAGCCTCCGGAGGAGGCGCCCGACGCGCGGAGCTCCGCCAGCGCCGCGTCAAGCCGGGCCTGCCCCGCCAGGAACGCCGCGACCGCCTCCACGCGCTCGGTGCAGAGCGCAAGGACCTCGGCCTTCACCGCCTCCGCCTGCAGCGGAAGCATCTCGTCCCACGCCTCCTGCAGCGCCTCCGCCCGGCAGTCGCGCAGCGCGGCGAGGCTGTCGGGCGGCGTGCCGGGAACGGTCCCGAGAGGGCGGGTCTGGGCGTGCGCCGTGGAGGCCAGCGCAAGGGTGACGGCAAGCGCCAACGCCTTGCGGAAAGTCGGCGACGCGCATAGGTTGGGTCGCAGGGTGAAGGAGGAAAGGCGTTGGCCGACGCGACGGAACGGACAAGCCACGGCTTCACGCGGGAGCAGATCGAGTTCCTGCGAGAGACGATTGGGCGACCGTCCGCCCAGGGCTTCGACCGGTCGACGCTTATGGCGATGTTCGGCGGGCTTGTCGCCGTCGGCCTCATCGTGTCCGGCGCCTTGTGGACCGAGATCGGTTCCGTCCGGGACGAGCTCCGATCGGAATTCCGCACCGAGATCGCTTCCGTCCGCGAGGAGATCCGCGAGAACCGGGCCGCGATCACGGAACTGGCGAAAGGCCAGGCCCGGATCGAGGCGATCCTCGAGGAGCGGCTGCCAAGGGCCAGGTGACGGCAGGCTCGTTCCCGGATCCGTCATTGTCGCCGTTGTCAGCATCGCGTCGTTCATCTCACGTCCTTCCCTCTGGTTGTCCGGATCGAGGCCTTGGGAACACTCAGGCCGGCAGCTTCAGGCAGTCGCCGTATCGCGCCGGGCTGTCCGGCCCGATCCCGTTGAGCTTCGCGATCTCCCGCCAGCGCTCGGCGTCCCCGAGAATGCGCTCGGCGAAGAGCCCCAGGTGGCTGTCGCCCCGCTCGACCGTTCCGCCGTCGCAGCCCTCGCCCGCCTCGGTCAGCGCGACCAGGCGCTTGCCGGCGCGGGTTTCCAGGAGCTCGGGACTGTATTTCCGGGCAAAGTCGACGGCGCGAAAGCCACGCTCGTCCTTGGGGAGTTTCCGGCCGCGTGCCGCAATCATCGGGTCCGCGTCGTGGTCCAGCAACAAAGACACCATTTCCGGGCAGTCGTTTCGCGCAGCAAAGATCAACGCAGTGCTACCGGTGCCGTGCACTGCGTTGACTTCGGCACCGGCGTCCAGAAAAAAGAGGCCAGCTTGCAGGCTGCAAAAACCGGCCGAGACCATGATGGGCGTTCCGCGTTGGCCTTCCGGCGGCTTTGTGCGGATGTCGACGGGCAGGCCGTCATCGATCAGCGCGGCGGCAATGGCTGGTTGGTTGTGCTGGGCCGCGCTGTGCACGAGCGACATGCCATAGGGGCCGAAGAAAATGAAGTCGGTGCCAAGGTCTTTCGCCTTGAAGGCCATGACGGTTTCCAGGTCACCGGCTGCGAAGGCGGCATAGAGCGCCTTTAGCGAGATGTGCCGGTCGGCGGCAGTCGCCGCGCTTGCAGCGACGTGCAGCGCGATGGCGGCGGCGGTCAGTGTCTTGAGCATGGGCGTATCCTTTCATGCGCCTTTGGTGGTCGGGTCCGTGTCCGGGGATCCGGGGCTGAAGTCGCAACTGCCCTGACACGATCCGCGTTTTTCCGTCATCCCGTTGTCCCAGTTCCGGGTCCAGGACGACGGGCCGTTTCGATAGCTGTTCGTGTGGTAGGTGTTGCCGTCGGCGTCTTCGTAATAGAGTTGGTCCTCGTCCGACCCGCCGCTGTAGGTGATCGGCGGACGGCAGGTGTTGCTTTCCTCGTGCCAGTCGGCGGTCATCGAGATCAGACGGATGAACGCCGCCAGTCCGGGCGGGGCCGGCGGGTCCGTGGGCAGGACGGGAAGCCGTCCGATCGCGCCCAGCACGGCGTCGGTCGTCGCCGTCGCGTCGTAGAATCCGGCGACCGCGCCGACGCCCCATTGCGCCCGCGCGTCGTTTCGCGTTCCGTTCAGCCTCTGGTGAGGCACGGCCCAGGTCCGGTTGTGCCACCGGAAGTCGCGCTCCTGAGTGATCGAGCCTGACCACCCGGCCGGGCATTCGCAGGGTCCGGCGTTCGTGCCGGTTTCCGTCTGGTCGTGCGTCGTGGTCGTGCTCGTGGTGGCGCCCGGGTTGTTCGGATCATCGTGGATGTCGGTCACGGTGTAACTGCTGGTTGCGGTCGTGCTCGAGCTCGTGCCGGTCACCGCCTCGCAGGCCCCGCCGGTCCGGCTCTGGGAGCCGGTTACCTGCACCGGGTTGAAGCAGTAGTCGTCGATCGTGCGGATCGCCTCGTCGCGCTTGACGCCGCTCGTGTTCCATTCGGGCGGATAGTCGAAGTGCTGGGTGAAGCCGAGCCGGTGGCCGTGGACGAACCGTCCGGGCCATTGCGCCGGGCAGTCTGGCGGCGTCCAGTCGTTCACGCGAGGCGGCACGGGCGGGGCGTCGCTTGGCGGGATGCTGTCGCAGAAGACGGTGACGCTCGCCCATTCGGGATGCGGGTCGCCGACGGGCGCGATGACCCCCAGGTCGTTGTCGGGGTCAAGCGGGTCGGGCATGACCGGCTCCCAGTTCACGAGGAAGGGGTCAACGGGATCGTCCTGCGTTTCCCGGAAGCGGAACCGCCTGACATGCGTTCCCGTGACGTGGGAATGCCGCCGCAGCCCATGGCTTTCGGCATCGGTGAAGCCGTGCGGCGTGGCGTGGTCGTGGTCCGCCACCGAGCCGACGATCGCGGGGCAGTCCTGCGGCCGCACGGCATCGCGCCAGAGCGGAGGGCGGCATGACGATCCCAGGCGCAGGAACTCGCCGGGCTGCGGGACCGTGCTCGTCGGGTCCGGCTCCGTCGCGACGAGCGGCAGGTCCGGGCGCTGGCCGAGCAGCGGCTCGCCGCGGTCCGGGTGGTCGCTGCCGTCCGCGAGCACCGCGAAGGGCGGCACCATGTACACGCCGTTCCGGCGCTCCCAGACGAACGTCCGGCTTCCGATCTCGGCCGGGTCCTCGCAGCGGAGCGCGCGCTCCCCGCCCCTGCGGGGCTGCGAGAGGCCGACGCGCTCGACCAGCGCGCCGACGGGCACCGTGGCAAGGCAGGCCTGGATGGCGGCGTCGCCGGACACCTGGAGGGCGCTGCCCCTTGCGTCCGTCATCGTGTTGGCGGCGGTCAGGACGTGCGGCACCTTGCCGAGGGCCGTGGCGCGGTCGCCCTGGCGCTCCTGCCAGGCCAGAGCCGTCCGCTGCACCATCCGGGGCGTCCAGCTGTCCCGGACCGCGTCGGGGTCCAGCCAGACCAGGACGACGGCGCCGTTGACCGGATCGTCGCTGGCGTCGAAGCCGCAGGCCCGCGCCTGGACGGACGCTTGCCAGTCGGCGCCGATCCCGCTGCGGGCAAGGATGCCGCCCTGCCAGTGGGTGGCGACGCCGTGCGCGGCGCTGGAGGGGGTCGTGCCGTCCGCGCCGGGCGTGGTCGGCGCGGCCGCGCTCAGGTTGAGGAGCCGCTGCATCGCGGCGGCGTCGGCGTAGGTCCAGTCCGCGACGTCGTCGTCGGTGCGGAGATGCCCGACGAGATCCTCCCAGACCGGCGGCGGCAGGGTCCTCAGCGCGCGCCGGAGCCGGTTCGCCGTCTCCATGACCGCGTTGGCGTAGGTGAGCGCCGTGGTCCGATGCGCCTCGCATATGGCCTGGCGCGCGCCGTCCGAGAAGTCGAGGATGAGCTTGCCCTGGGCGTTGTAGCGCGGCTTGTCGCAGTCGATCCCGCGCGTGCCGCCCTGCGCCGCCTGCGAGAGGGCGGGCGACGGAAGCGTGGCGGGAGTCAGCATGGAGAGGGCGACCAGCGCGGCCGGCAGCGCGCGCCGCAGCGCGGACTGGAAATCCGGCATGAAAGAGGCTACCTTGAACGGGAAAGACGGGAAGGACCGACGAACATGCCTGCAGACGCCGCATTCGACACCAGGAAGGAATTCAAGCGCCTTGCCGAGAGCGGTTCCTTCGACGAGGCGCAGGCTGATCTTCTCGTCGACCACTCCAAGGCGATCCTTGTCGGCGTGGCGACCAAGGAGGATCTCAAGCATGCGGTCGAGAGCCTTCAGAAGGACATCGCCGCCCAGAGCGACAAGATCACCCTCAGGCTGGGAGTCGCAATGGCGATCGTGGCCGGCGCACTCTTTCCCGCGTTGAGATACCTTCCCCCCCCAGGCTGAGGGAGCATGGCGCAGCCAGCACGGAGAGCCGAAACCTGCGGCGGTCTCGCTGTCGCGCTTGGCGTGATCGAGCGCCTCTTTCCGTAATCTGGCTGACACTGCATGGACTGACCGGTTCATCGCGCGCACCCCTCTGTCCGCGAGCCGCCCGTTCGGGCATGGAGACGGCTTGCGAGAAACCAGGCCTCGACCAGCAGGACGACGAGAGCCACGCAGGCCGCGCAAGCCCAGAACAGCCAGCCCGGCAGGCCGGGGAACGCCATGAAGACCCCGTTGGGCACGCTGAAGCAGACGAACGAGAACACGAAGTGGACGAGCCAAAGCGCGAACTGCAGGATCATTGCGCGCCCTCCCCGTCGGCGAGCAGCGCGGCCGGCACCAGTCGCGGGGCGACCGGCGCGAGGACGAGCTCGGTGCCGCCTGCCGCCGACTGCACGAGCCGGACCGGCGTGATCCCGCGGATCCCCTCGACCCGGGACAGGATCGCGGTCGCCGGCTCCGCGCCCGGAGTCCGGACCGTGAAGAGGCTGGCGCCCGCATCGGGGCCGTCGCCGCCGGTCACTGCGTCCGGAGCGTCGGCCCAGAGCGCCGCAAGGCGGGAGCGGACCGCATCCGGGTCCGGCGGGGCCGCGCCGTCCACGGGCGTCCTCGCCCGCCCAAGCGGCACGGAGGCCGTCCTCCAGAGCGTGAGGCCGTCGTCGCCAAGCCGCGCCTCGTGCGGCCAGGTCGCGACCAGCTGCCCGGCGGCGGCGAGGGCCAGCGCCTTGTTCCGCGCCGGGTCGCGAACGAGATGCCGCCAGACCGTCATGGAGCGCGCGAGCCGTCTCGTCGCCTCCGGCTCCGGCAGATCCCGTTCCTGCGGCAGGTGGCCGGCCAGCACGCAGCCCGAGCTCCCGGCCTGCCAGCCGGTGACGCGGGGCCACCATGCGTCCAGGGCCCCGGTGCAGGCCGAGGCGAAGGCGCCCGGCGGGATCGCGACGGCGACCGTCTCCACCGCAGGGGGCGCGTCCGGCTCGAGGAGCGCCTGCACCGCCGGCACGACGAAGAGGACGCCGGCCAGCAGCGCCGTCGCGCCGCCGGCGAGGCGGCCCAGCAGCCGGACCGGCACCCGCCTTGGAGGAAGGAAGACGGGCGTGCCGGCGGCCGGCTCGACGTCGTGAAGCGGCAAGTCCGGCGCGATGTCGGCGAGGCGCTGGATGACGGCGCCGCGAAACGTGTCCGCGGGCGTCATGCCGGGCCGGACGGGCGTCCAGCAGACGGCGATTCCCGCGACGTCGGTGACGGAAAGCTGCCCCTCCAGCGCGTCCAGGGCCTCGTCGGCGTCGTCAAACGTCCCTTCGGGGCCCGGACGCGGCGTCACGCGGGCGGCGGTGCCGCCGTCCTTGCCGTCGTCGGCCGCGATGTCGGCGACCGCCAGCCAGAGGAGAGGCGCGTCGCCCTCGGGAATCTCCGCGATGAAGGCCCAGGGCCCGGAGGCCTCGGGCATGAGGCGTGACAGGCCCGCCGCCATCGCGAGAAGAAGCGACCCGCACCGGTCGCCCTCCGCGACCGCGAGCCGCGCGCGGCGATCCGCCAGGCGCAGGACGGACGGCGCGTCGGCGCCGATGACCGGGGCCTCGGGACCGGAGGCGGTCTCCCAGGCCAGTCCGCCGACGAGGCGCGTGCCGTCCTCCGCGGCGAGGCTCGCCGGGACGGGCGGAACGGTGACCGGCAGCGGCAACTGCGCGTCCAGGGCCTGCGCGCCGCCTGCCGTCGCCGCGTCCGCAGGATCCGGGGCCGGACCGTCGTCGGCCCGCACGGCCCCTTCGCTTCGAGGACCGGGCGGGAACCCGCCACGGAATGCGTCGAGCGCGGTCATGCCGGATCCTCCGCTCCGGGAACCAGGGCCTTGTACCAGTCCACGTCCATCCGCTCCCACGCGAGCGAGAGCGCCCGGTCGAGGTTGCGCATCTCGTCGAGCGCCGCTTCCGCGATGTTCCCGTCATGAAGCGACTGCGCGAACCGGAGCAGGCAGACGTTCACCTTGTGGCCGAAGCTGCATGTCACCTCGACATGCCGCAGCGTCTCCGGCGCCTTGCGCGCCCCGAACGTGACCGACGCCCGATGCGTGACGTGCCGCTCCTCCTGCCCGCGCATGTCCGGCTCCTGGACGCCGAAGATCGCCGAGAGCCGCCCGGCGACGTCCGGGCGCCTGTGGAACGGCGACCTCCTTCTCCATGACCCGGACCACTCGTATCCGACGTCGCCCGCGGCGGGCCACTCGTCCAGGACCGGGACCCGGCCGGCCTTCAGGAAGTCTTCGGCGACCAGCTGGTCGAAAATGTCGGTATAGCGCTCCATGACAGGCCGCAGCGCGGCCGTCGCGGCTTCCCGGTCCTCCCGTGCGCCGCCAGCGGGATCGAACCTCATTTGAAGATGTTCGAGGCCGCCCTTCCTGCCCCTGACCTGAAGCCCGTATGCGAAATGCGCCAGCACGACGTTCATGCCCTCGCCTCCGGACCGGCTTCGGCCCAGGCCTGCCTGAGCGCCATGCAGTGGTCCCGGCCCGGACTGTCCCAGTCCGCCGCCAGCGTCGCGTCGAGAAGGGCCAGGTCCTCCGCCGCATCCTCCCCGATGTCAACGCACTGCAGCGCCAGCGCCTGGGTGAAGCGGAAGACACAGGTGTTCAGCGCGTGACCCAGGCCGAGCCAGACGTTGACCTCCGGACCCGTGAACCAGCGACCCTCAGGCGGCTCTGCGGCCGGCTTCGGCCCGCTCAGCGTGACCCTTGCCCCAAGATCGGCCCGCGCGCCTTGCCCGCCGCGCATGTCCGGGTCAGGCACACCGAAGATCTCCGCGAGTCTCGCTGCCACCTCCGCGTCGGGCCGCCGCCGCGCCTTCGCCCGCCAGCGGCCGCCGTACCGGTGCCCGGCCTGGACCGTGTCCCTCTCGTCCTTCCACCAGGGCTGTCGCCGGCCTTCCAGGAAGTCTTCGGCGAAGAGCCGGTCCAGCACGGAGACGTAGCGATCCATCACCGCGTACAGCTCCGACCCTTCCCGCATCGCGACCCTCACCGAATCCGCGTCCTCGTCCGCCGGGATCCCGCGCCCGCTTTCCGGAATCAGGTTCACCACCAGCTCCTTGAGGCCGCCGCTCGAGCCGTCAACGCCGAAGCTGTACATGATGTCCGTCAGAAAGACCTTCATGCGCGCCCTCCGGAGGGAATGAGGGTGGGCCGGACCAGCACGACCATGCGGATCTTGCGGCGGGTCGCCTCGGAGTTGCCGCCGAGGCCGAGCCTGCGCAGGATCCCGACGCCGCTGTCGGCGCGGACCGCCACGTCCTGCT
This sequence comes from Boseongicola sp. SB0675_bin_26, assembly GCA_009843725.1. GTDB lineage: Bacteria > Pseudomonadota > Alphaproteobacteria > Rhodobacterales > Rhodobacteraceae > JAJEFO01. The sequence continues at coordinate 21,078 of VYCX01000496.1, read as the reverse complement.
CGTAGCCCGACAGCACCAGCGTCTCGCCGGCGGCGAGCACCGTCTCGTTGTGGATCGTGCGGCTGTCCACGGCGGGAAGCTGGATCGTGCCCGTCCGGGCCAGCACGTCGGCGTCGAAGCCGCGGAACGCGCGCTGGCTGAATGAGAGCGCCAGCTGGATGCGGCGCCCCTCGACCAGGCGCGCAAGCGCGGTGATGGAAAGGCCGGTCTCCAGCTCCGCGATCTCGTACTCGACCGTCGGCGGGTTGTTGTCGTCGCCCCGCTCGGTGGTGACGCTGCGGATGTAGCTGCGCTCCTCGGTGAGCGCGATCGGCGTCACGACGCCTGACTGCGCGACCGAGGACGCGAGCCGGTAGTCGACCACCGCGCTGTCGCGCGCGAGCGCCTGGAAGCTGACGCGGTCCGCGCCGCGCGAGATCACCAGCCCGCCGGCCGCGTTGCCGGTGGCCGCCGCGATGATCCCCGCCCCGAACGCCCCCGCCGTGGCGGTCGCGTTGACGCCCAGGCCGAACTCGTCGGCGCGGTCCGAGTCGACAAAGAGCACGGCGACGTCGAGGCCGATGCGCATGCCGGCGGTGGCGACGATGTCCTCCAGCACCTCGCCCGCCGCCTTCTGGACAGAGGGCGGCCCGAAGATCTCGACGCGGCCAAACTCGGGGGAGAGCGTGACGCGGGCCGGCGGCGGCGCGAGCGGCGCGAGCCGCGCCGCCAGCCCGGCCCAGGGGTCGAGCTTGCGGGTGACCTTCACGGCGGAACCGTTGGCGCCTTCCGTGCCCTCCTCGATCTCGGCGGCGCCGATGGGCAGGGGCACGCGCCACGTCCGCCGCGTCATGCGGTCGATGGTGATCACCGCGCCGTCGTAGGACCAGGCGACGTCCATGCGGGCCGACAGCCGGTCCAGGAACGCCGACAGCGGGCCCTCCCAGTCCTTCACGGCCATCCTGGTGCCGATCGGCACCTCGACCACGTCGCCGTCCCCCAGCACGTAGCGCGTCCGGATGTTCACGGGGATGTCGCTGGCCGCCGTGACCGCGGCGGCAACTGCGCGGACATCGGCCTGCCCCGCGAGCGAAAGGCTGATCCCCCGCGCGCCTTCGAGACGTCGCGGCAGCGGCGTTCCGTTCACCGAGCCCCGCGCTGCCTTGACGAAGGTTCCGTACAACGGCCTGTCCTCGTGCAGGATCTCGCCGCGATGGACGGCCCGCAGCCTCGCCCGCTCGGCGGCGGTCAGCCTGCGGCCGTCCTCGAGGCCGGAGTCCGCGTCGAACCGGATCCCGGAATCGCAGCCCGGCAGGGCCAGCGCACCGGCCAGCAGGATCGGGAGGGCTGCCCGGGCGACGTTCACAGCGGACCTCCGAGGCGCAGGACCTGGTTTGGAAAGAGGCGCACCATGGGCGGGACGCCGTCATGGCCCATGCCGCGTATGAGCTCGCCGACGACGGCGTCGAACGCGCCTTCCATCCGGAACGCGACCTGGAGCCGCCAGGCGTCCGTGGTGTCGATCCAGACGTCCCAGCCCGCCTTCGTGCCCCAGCGCGTCAGCACGTCCGCCAGGAACTCGCCCTGCGCCGCGGTCCAGACCGGCGGCGGCGGAAGCGGCTGATCCTCTTCCGGAGCGGCCGCCTTGCCGGCAGCGGAGTCTCCGGAGGGTGCGGCGCCGGCATCGGAGGCCTTCGCCGTTTCGCCGTCCGCCGCGTCCGGTCCCGAAAGGGCGCCTCGCAGCAGATCCAGGAAGGCGGCGCGGGCAGGAGGAGTTCCCGCACCGCCCTCCCCTGCCCCGTCGCCGACGCTGCATGGAAGCTTCAGTACCTGCCCGGGACGCAGCGCCGTCGGCTTCAGGCCAGGATTCAATTCGGTGATCTCCTTCCAACGCGTCGCCGTCCCGAGCCGGGCGGAGGAAATCGCCCCGAGCGTGTCGCCGGCGGCGACGACGTGGCTGCAGGCGGCTGGGTGCTTCGGGCTGGACGCGGCGACCGGCGGGCTGCCCGCGCGCGCGTCGAAAGCCTGATTCGTCTGGCCTGCCTTCGCGCTCGCCAGCACCACCGGGGGCGCAAGGCGCTCCCAGTCCGGGCAGCGGATCAGCTCGCCCCGAACGGCGGTTCCGGCGGTCTCGAAAGACGCCCAGGACGGGGTCGTCAGGAAGGCTGCAAGAAATGCGGCGCGGAAAACCGCTTTACAGGGCGGGCACCATGTGTCGTATAACGACGCCCATGGGACACGAATTCTTGTTGATTCCCGGGCTTGACACGCAGTACAATCGGCTCGGCGGCTCGGCGGCTCGGCGGCTCGGCGGCTCGGCGGCTCGGCGGCTCG
>VYCX01000496.1:2441-18665 GCA_009843725.1 Boseongicola sp. SB0675_bin_26 | reverse complement strand
CGGCTCGGCGGCTCGGCGGCTCGGCGGCTCGGCGGCTCGGCGGCTCGGCGGCTCGGCGGCTTGTGCGGCGTTCAAGTGACAAGCATTGCTTATCTTGCGCAGATTCAGGGCCATCATTCGTCGCACCTTATGCCCCGAATCGCGTTGACGCAACACCCTTGGAATCCGCGCCGCGCAGACGCCCGACGCCCTGCGATGGCAACAGGCCGAATCACCGCCCCCTCCCCGAAAGCCTGACGGCGCCGTCACCACGAGCCGCGCAGCGCCGGCCGAATCGGATCCCGTGCCCTGCGCGATCCGGGGAGGCTGTGGCGTGAAGAACCGGCTCGGAAACCTCCACGACCACCTGATGGCCAGGATCGAGGCCCTCGGCGACGAGGGCGTCACGGGCGAGGCGCTGAAGGAAGAGATCGCGCGGTCGAAGGCCAACCAGGTCAGGTCCGCCTGGGACGGACGGTTCGGTCCGGGCGACGACAGGAGCGTCGGCAACTGGCGGAAGATGGTCGCCCATCCGAACTCCGTCGCCACGCGATTCTCGAAGGGCCGGCCGCCAGGCAACGAGCGGCCCATGTTCAGCGAGCGCGTCTGCGTTGACAGGCAGACCGGAACCCCCGCCGTCCTGATCAAGGTCCTCCTGCCCGATCCCCACCGGCCGCACCTCCCCTATTCCTGGATCCGGAAGGCGGTCTGGGTCTGGCGCAAGGCAGGCCGCGAGATCCCGGACGGCCACGCCGTCGTGCATCTTGACGGGGATCCGATGAACTGGCGGCTCGACAACCTGGACCGTGTTCATGCGTTCCTCCAGCACGGCAAGGCGCTCGGAGAGCTCGTGGTTCGAGGGCGCCCTGCGCGACCAGTCGCGCGCCAGATCGGTCTAGCCGAAGCTAATGATGAAAGTCACGGCGATGCCGATCCCGGCCAGTATGACCGCAGTCTGCCACCACCGCGCGGTGGCATCTCGCTCCGTTCTCTGCGCGTCGCGCCTGGCGGCTTCGGCATCACGTTCAGCCATCCGGCGCTCACGTTCAGCCATCCGGCGCTCAAGCCGCTCCAACGCAGTTTCGTAAGTCGCCTGATGCGTGTTCATGCGTTCCTCCAACGCGACGAGGCGCTCCGAGAGATCATGGTTCGAGGGCGCCTCGCTCATGGCCTCAACATAAGCCCGATCGCCGTCCCGGGCAAGTGCGGCGGCGGACCGACCAACCTCGCCCTGGCGGCGATCCGGACCACGGCAGAAGGAGCCCCTGCATGACCAGGAACAGACTGGGAGACCTCCACGATCACCTCATGGCCAGGGTCGAGGCTCTCGGAGACGAGAGTGTCAAGGGCGAGGCGCTGAAGGACGAGATCGCGCGGTCAAGGGCCGCGGCACAGGTCGCCGGGACCATCATAGACAACGCGCGCCTTGCGCTGGACGCCGAGAAGCACTTCGCGTCCCGGTCCAACGGCGCCGCACGCGAGAAGCGGCCGGCCATGCTCACGGTGGAACGCAATGGGTAGGACGTCCTGGAGCGAGGAGCACGTCCGCTGGCTTCGCGAGAACTACCGGAAGCTGCATCCGCGCGACATCCACGCCGCATTCAACGCCCGCTTCGGCCTGGACCGGCCATGGCTCGCCATCCGCGACGCCGCCAAGCGCCGCGGCATCACCGGCTGCAAGCCCCCGTCGATCTTCACGGCGGAACAGAAGGACTGGATCCGGGCGAACTTCCCCAGGCACCGCAGGCCCGAAGCCTGCCGGCTCTTCGCCGAGCGCTTCGGAGCCACCCCCGACGCCGCCCAGGTCATGCGGTGGGCGAAGGCCAACCATGTCAGGTCGGCCTGGGACGGCCGGTACCGCCAGGGCGAGAACAGGGGCGGCGAGAACTGGAGGAAGATGGTCGCCCACCCGAACTCGATCGCCACGCGATTCTCGAAGGGCCGCCGACCGGACAACGAACGGCCCATGTTCAGCGAACGCGTCCAGCACGACAGCGCGACGGGCGCTCCCTACGTCCTGATCAAGGTCCCCCTGCCCGATCCCCATCGGCCGCACCTCCACCACTCCTGGATTCGGAAGGCGCTCTGGGTCTGGCGCGAGGCGGGCCGCGAGATCCCCGAGGGCCACGCAGTCGTCCATCGCGACGGCGACACGCTCAACTGTGAGCTCGGCAACCTGGACTGCGTGCCGAGGGCGGTCCTGATCTGGCTCAACGCGCCGTGGGCGCCCGGCTACGCAGGTCCGGACGCGAACCCCGCGCGCGTGCGCATCGCCCAGATCGGACACGCCATCGCCCGGCTGGAGAGGACCGCCGGCCCGCTTTCCGGACCGGCGGCAGATGACGGGGACCGGGCATGACCGTCATCTTGGACAGCGAGCGGGCACGGCAGGCCCGGGAACGCACCGAGCGCATCGAGCGCCTGGAGGCGCGGGCCGTCTCGCTCGGCATCGAGCTCCACGCCGCCGCGAAGACCGGGGAGGCAGACAGAATCGCGCTCCTGATCGCCCACGGCGCGAACGTCGAGGCGCGGATGCCGAACGGCTGGAGGCCTCTTCACGCGGCGGCGCGCCGAGGACGGTCCGCTTCCGTAGAGGCCCTCATCACGGCCGGCGCGAAACCGAACGTCAGCGACGAGATCGGCATGACACCGCTGCATCTCGCGGCAGTCTCCGGCGACGCCGCGTCGATCGCGTTTCTCGTCGAGGTCGGGGCCGACACGGCGGCGCTTGACGGGGAAGGACGGACGCCCTTCGACCTCCTGCCCGGGAAGGTTCCGGAGAGCGTGCGGCACGCCCTTTGGCCAGGAGTGGTGGCATGACCGCAGCCGCCGCAGTCTTCGGACCGGACCGCCACGCGCTTCCAGTTCCGCAGCGCCGACGTCTAGCCGTAGCTGATGATGAGAGTCGCGGCGAGGCCGATCCCTGCCAGAACGACGCCGAAGCCGGCCAGAATGATCGCGGTCTGCCACCAACGCGCGGTGGCTTCTCGCTCCGTTCTCTGCACTTCGCGCTTGGCGGCTTCGGCGTCGCGCTTGGCGGCTTCGGCATCGCGCTTGGCCATGTCCTCGGCAAGCCTGGCGATGTCCGTACGGTATTCGGCTTGTACCGTGTTCATGCGTTCCTCCAACGCGACGAGACGCTCGGAGAGCTGATGGTTCGACGGCGCCTCGCTCATGCCGTGAACATATGCCCGATCGCCGCCCCGGGCAAGGGCGGCGGCACCCGGATTGCCCTTCTCGCCTGCCGCACTCTGCGCGACCAGGCCGGCTTCGTCCGGTCCGGCCCCGAAAAGGTGCCGCAGATGGCGGCGAGGACGTCGTGACCGGCATCGTGGACAGCGAGCGGGTCCGGAAGGCCCGGGATCGCGCCGAGCGCCTGGAGGCGCGGGCTTTCTCGCTCGGCATCGCGCTTCATGCCGCCGCGAAGACCGGCGAGGCGGGCATGACGCCGCTGCACCTGGCCGCCGCCACGGGCGATCCCGCTTCGATCACGGCCCTGGTGGAGGCTGGCGCAGACAGGACGGCGCTGGACGACGAGGGTCGCGCGCCGATCAAGGTCCTTCCGCCGAGCGTTTCGGAGGCAGTCCGCGACATCTGCCGTCCCGGAGCGGGCCGGTGAGCAATGTCGCAATCGTGTTCAGGACGGGGGGCCTTTTCCCGTGCCTTCCAGCGCAGGAATTGCGGTGCCGGCCCCGCGTTTCGTCAGATCCCTGGAATCAGCTTCACCGCCGCAACTATCGCGGCGCCGACCGCAAGCACCCACCGCACGAGACGCGCTTCCAGTTGCGCCATGGCGGACTCCAGTTGTGCCGTCGCGACATCCAGTCCGGGACGCGTCACGGGCTCGCCAGCGTCCGAAGCCTTTCGGCAGGCCGCAGCGACCGCTTCCGCCTGGACTCGGTCCATGCCTGCGGCTTCCAGTTCCCTGACGGCCGCGGCGGTGTCAAATGCTGCACTCATGCAGCAAAGACAAGGGGCGGCGGCGGCAATGCCAGCGCCGGACGGCAGCCGACGGCAAACGCTCCGGAACACATCCTCGAAACCGTCAGCCCGGCGGGAACGTCCGTCGCAACAGAAGGAGTGCGCAAGTGAACGACATGTCACCAACGATCCCCCGGCAGTTCGGGCAGTCCGAACGCGACGCCGAGCTGTTTCGTCTCGTCCGGCGCGGCGAAACCGCCCGGATCCGCGAGGCGGTCGACGGCGGGGCCGATCCCGAGGCCCGGGAGCGGTTCGGCGCGACGCCGATGCTGTCAGCAGTCGGGAACCGGCGGCTCGACGTGATCAGGCTGCTCGCCGAGGCCGGAGCCGATCCGGACACGCCACGACTGGGGATGGACGAGTTCACGCCCCTCCACGCTGCCGCGCAGCGCGACAGCCTGGAGTCCGTCCTGCTCCTCCTGGAACTCGGCGCGGACGTCACCAAGCGGACCTGGCTGACGCCGATTGACTGGGCCGTCAGCCGGCCCGTTGTCGAGGCGCTGGTGGCCGCAGGCGGCGACCCGAACGCCCGCTGTCCCAGGACCGGCCAGACTCCGCTGCACAGACGGGCCTGCACGAGCCTGCTCGAGCCGATGGCTGCGCTCCTCGACGCCGGAGCGGACCACTCGGCGCGGGACCTGCTCGACCGGACACCGCTCCACCACGTCACGCTCGGCCATCGCCGGGGCGACGTCGCAATGGCCGTGGCCCTGCTGCTGGGCGCCGGGGCGAATGCCGAGGCACGCGACCACAGGGGCAAAACCGTTTTGCAGCTCGCGCGCCGCCGTCGCGACATCATCGCGATCCGGGCGCTGGCCAGGGCCGGCATTGGCGGCACGGCCCCGGTGCGCGCGGAGCTGGCCGCATGATCGCTGTACGCCGTCTGGAACGGTCGCCGTACGGGCGCGCCGTGACCGCCCTGCCCCGCCCGGCATGGAATCGGCGCCCGGCCGGAAACCCGGTTGAAACTGTCAAGCGTCAATTGATCGGCATTGTCCGGCGCGGGGCACATGTGGTATGCGTGCACACGGTCGCCACGACACCGGCGGGCGGGAACCAGTTCTCGCGGCCCGGAGTGAACCGGCCACAACGCCACCATGAAGGGAGGTGCAGCACGACGGAAGCCTGGTCATCGAATGCGAAACCGCGCCGTTGGAAGCGACGCGGTTTCAGAATTCCGAGCGGCAATGGCCGCGGACAATTTCGATCTCACGAATTGTCTACCCCAGCGCCAAACGGAATGCAACCGGAAAATGCGATTTTCCGGACAGCATTGTTTTTGCCTCAGCCAGAACAAGGAATGGAGAGGAACGGAACGGTGAGACAGCGCCTTCCAGAAGCCCTGGGAAGCTCCGCAGCGGCGCACAGGCTCCTTGATGTCGAGGCGCGCGACCTCGAGCGCCGGCTGGACGCCCAGGCGTTCCTCCAGCGGCCGAATCATCCCGCAGGCCTGTCCGGCGCGCTCCCGACGCCGCGGGCGATGCCAGCCGGCCCAGGTCCGGTCCGGGTGGCCCCTGCCGCAGGACGGCGGGTCAACGTCGGGAGGCATGTCGTGGATTTCAGGACACCACGCGCCTCGCGGCCGACCGGCCGATGGCCCTTGACATGGGCGCACCCCTGTCGCCAGGCGCCCGGCCCCGTCAGGCAAGCCCTGCACGCGGCATGCGCCCACGCACCCGCTGCCAGGGCGGCGGGCGGAGACCCGGCCGTGCGGCCCCGCACGGCACGGCATTCACGTCAACACGAGGAAGGGAGGTGCCTCACCCGGACAGCCTGATCACACAAAACGAAACCGCGCCGCCAGAGGCAGCGCGGGTTCCAGAGTTCCACTCTGCGCGAGCAGATCAGCGCAGGTAAACGAAACAAATCAGCAAGGATCGTTTACCGCAGCGCTGAACGGGACGCAACCGAAAAACGCGTTTTTTCGGACAGGGATCCTTTGTGCCTCTGGCGGCTCCAGAACCCGAAGAGGAACGGAGCAGTGAAAGACCATGTTTCAATGGGCCCAGGAAGCCCCGCAACGATGCACGCACCTGTCGAGTCAGGTGCGTACGACCCCGAGCGCTGGATGGACGTGCAGGCGTTCGTCCCGCAGCCGAATCACCACAGCCGCCTGCCGGACCGGATCTCTAAGCCGCAGGCCATGACCACGATCTGCAGCGCGCTCAGGCTCATCGGAGCCACCGAGCGCGAGATCGCCGTCTGGCGGCATGTCGCGGACATCACGGAACGCCAGGCCTGGCACGCGGAAGACCGCTCGCCCGTCAACTGGAAGCGCCAGTGCGACATGGCCCGCGAGATGGACATCGGCGAGCGCCAGTTCCGCCGCATCGAGGCCCGGCTCGCCGGCTTCGGCGTCCTGGCCAGAACCACGGCCGACAACGGCTACCGGGGCCGGCGAAGCGGACAGGCCTACGGCGCCCCGATAGGCTGCGGCCTGTCGATCGAGCCGGCGCTCGCCAACTTCCGCGCATTCGCCGGGATCGTGGAGGAGGCCGCCCTCGCCGAGGAGGCGCGCCAGGAGAAGGCGCTGGAGGCCCGCACGGCGCGCCGGAGGGTCGGGCTGCTCGTCGCGACCCTGAAGGACATCGAGATGCGCCACTGGGCCAAGGGGCGGCTCGACGAGCTGGACGTGACCGTCCGTCCGCCCTGCCCCCGCGTCGCGGAATTCGACGAGCTCGCGCTCTGGATCGCGGCGCTCGTCGAACTCGAGGCGGCGATACGGGAGGCGCTGGCGCCCTGCCCGATTCAGGAACCAGAGGCTTCTTCCTCGTCGCAGCTGGCCGAAACCCCGCCGGATGACGCGGAAATCGCGCGTTCCGGCATTGCCGGGAATTCCGGACCTGTGGAAAACGTTGAGATTCAACGCGATATGTCCGGCGCACCGGACATCAAGGTCCGGTCCCATATACAACCTGAATCAACATGGAAATGTATACAGGATGAAAATAACGGAGCAGCTGGATCGCCACCGCCGCACCGGCGACCGAAAAGACAGGAGCGGACTGCCGGGATGACCCTGGAAGACCTCCGAAACCTGGCCAGCGACGACATGGCGCTCTGGCTGGACACCCTGGGCGACTGGCAGGACGCCCTGCCCCATGTCCTCAGGGAGCTCGGGATCAACGTCAGCGCCTGGCACGACGCCTGCGAGGCCATGGGACCGCCCCTCGCCTTCCTCGCCCTCGTCGTCATCGACAGGAACAGGTTCCACCCGAAGACGCCCGTCCTCAATCCCGGAGGCGCCCTCAGGGCCTTCACAGCAAGGGCAAGGGCCGGCGGGCTCGACCTCGCCCGATCCGTCGCCGGGATCCGCGACCGCGAGCGCAAGGGACTCCAGCCCAAGGGGCCGGAAAGGCCCCCGAGGCCGTCATGAGCAGACGCTGCTGCCGGGCCCCCTGCCCCGCCTGGAACGCACGCCGGTCGCGGATCGCCGCAAATTCCGCGAAAGCGGGAACCGTCATGAGCGGTCCTTCGGGCATCCGGAAGCATCGGCGCGTTGCATGCCATGCAATTCCCGGGACCATTTGGGACGCCGTCCGCAACGCGATCCGTGCGGCGCTGCAGCACGGATCGGATCCCGAAGCCGTCGCCTGCCGCATGCGCTCCTCAGAGCCTTTTGCGACCCGAAGGGTTCTGCGTCTATTGTCGCAAGGCAAACACAAACGGACTCAACATGACCAGGCCTCCATCACCCTCCAGTCCCGACTTCATCCAGCGGATCCGCGAGCACGCCTCGCCGCTTCGGTGGTTCATCCTGCCCGTCTTTGCGGCTGCAGCGCTGTTCTGGCTCGCCGTGTTCTCCTTGATCGGAAGCGCGATCTTCGTTGCGCTTTCCGGCCCGCAGCCAAGCATCCTCGGTTTCGTCCTCGCCCTTGTCCTGCTTGCTTTCTTTCTCTGGCCTCTGTGGGCGGTCGTGCGGCCGTTCGCAGCCACGGAAGGCTACGTTCGTGGCGTCTTCGATGCCCGCGTCGTCAACGACGAGCCTGCCTGGGCGGACCTCGTCGCCGAGGTACAGGGGATCTGCGCCGACGCAGGTGCGCAGCCGGTCCGATGGGTCTGCGTTGCCCCGGAAGGCGTGAACGCCTGCGCGTTCGGCCTCATGCCGTCGCGGATGGCCATGGTCTTCGGCCAGGGCCTGCTCGACGCCTTCCAGGACAGCCCCGAACGCCTCAGGGCGGTCATAGCGCACGAAGCCGGGCACGTCGCCTCCGGGGACACGCGGATCAGCAGCATGTATGTCGTGGCCCAGGACACATTCCGCCTCGGGATCGTCCGACCCTGCGCGATCATCGCCGGGTTCTTCGGTTTCTCGATCCTTTCCGTCGGCGACAGCATGAACCCGGGCCGATCTGCCGCGCCCGACGACGCCGCCGGGATGGCCGCAGGCTGGGCGATGCGGGTCACGATGAAGCTCATGGGTCTCGCCTTCCTTTGCGCGGCCGCGGCGATCTGGCTTGCCGGGTGGCTCGCCTCCAGGGCGGTCGACACGTTCCACTGTGCACATTCACGGCGGCGCGAGTTCATGGCGGATCGCGCGGGGGCGATCCTGACGAGCCGCGCCGCGATGATCGACATGCTGCGGTCGCTCGACGAGCGCCCGGACGAGGCGGCGACTGCCCTGCCCGGCGCGCACCCGGCGCTGCAGATCGTCAACCTCTCGGGACAGAACACCTGGAAGCTCTTCCGGACGCATCCCACGACGGAGGAGCGCATCGAGCGCCTGCGCTCCTGGCCCGATCTCGACTGAACCCCTGTCGGGCGCCCAGTGCACCCGGATCCTTACTGCGATGAACTCCACCGACGTGCCTGTCTCTGGCATCTCGGCTTCCGCGCCGCTTCTTTCCGGCGTCGCGATGAGCGTCACGGAGCCGGTTGCTCCATCGGCCCTCACCGCCTGCCTCGCTGATTCGTTGTGAGGCAGGCGTTTTCACCTGATCAGGGGTGGGTCAAATTTGGACGCGAATCACCCCCGAAGTGGGTCAATTCTCAACGCGAATCCACATCATTTGCGCGCGAGCGCCAAGCGATCGGCCGCTGCGTAGCACTTTTGGGTCGCGGAGCCGATCCTGCAGGACGGACGCGATTGAACCTCGTGAACCGGACCGTCAGCCCGCCGAGATCCAGTCATTCTTCAAGAAGTGAGAAAGGCAGGAGCCGGACAGGCACGGGCATGAGTCGCCAAGCCCTCATGCCCCCCTTCGCCCGAAAGCGGGCAACCTGGTCAATGCCCTGCCACTTTGCCTTTGCGCTCTCTGCAGCGGGGCTTTCTACCTGTCGTGACTGGCGCCAAGGCCACGCAGATCAGCGAGCATCCTGTATCGTTGCTCCCCTCACGATTGCGATGATGATCCCGCGGATGATCCAGGGTGCCAGTGGTGCCAGCGGAAGCGCTGCAAGCATCGCTGGCTTGATCAGGTTGATCTCGCCACTGTCGTCATAGGTGCTTTGGCCGCAATTCTCGACGTAATTTGCCAAGTCCCGAAGGTACTCCGAGATCTTTTCCGCCTCATTCCTGCTCAAGTTGAGTTCGTCGTCAGTGATTCTCATTTTGCCCTCTTTCCAGAAACTGAAATTGTTCAGGAACCGGCCGGCAACAGCGCGCCGTCACGGTTCGGCCCTCTAGGTGCGTGGCGGGTTCCATTGAGCGGAGGCCATCGAGAAGACGCGCTGAAGCACAGTAGTTCGAGACGGTCGATCACCCAAGGCCATTCATGCGCCGCGCCAACTCGAAAATTCGGTATGCAGAACGGCCGGGCCTCTTTGGCAGGTCAGTCGATGGCCGAGAGCGCCTCCAAGAGATGCCGTCGAGAAAAACAGCTATCCGGTAGCTATCCAGTAGCTTTTTCTCCTTCGCGCCCCGTAAAGAGGCGAGATCCAGGCGCGCACTCGACCACTGCGCGGCGATGGCCGGTGTGACGCATTGCTTGGAGCCACAATGCGTTGGTGGACACCACGTCCTGCTTGCATCTGCCTTTCTCTAGCTGGTAGCTACCGGCTACCTGCCACTTTTCTTGATAGCTACCCTATACCATTGACTAGCGGCTAGCTATCGGATAGCTTTCTGGCTGGAAGGAGTCGCCCATGTCCGTCATCGTGTTCGCCAATCCCAAGGGTGGCGCCGGGAAGACAACCTGCGCCCTGATCCTTGCAACGCAGCTGTCCGAGAGCGGAGCGAGCGTGACCGTCATTGACGCCGACCCGGAGAGATGGATTTCGGCCTGGGGAAACCTCCCCGGACGTCCGGACAGCGTCTCGATCGTCAACGACATTTCCGAGGACACCGTCATTGACCGGATCGAGGAAGCGTCCCGGGAGAGCCAATTCGTCATCGTCGACTGTGAAGGCACGGCCAGTCTCATGGTCGCCAACGCCGTCGGGCTCGCGGACCTCGTGCTTGTCCCGACACAAGGATCCTCGATGGACGCCAGGGGAGCGGCCAAAACCATTCGCCTCATCGCGAACCAGGCGCGCTTGGCGCGCCGTGACATTCCGCATCGAGTGGTCCTCGCGCGGACCAGCGCCGCGGTCACCACGCGCTCCTTGAGGAATGTCCATGACCAGCTTCAGTTGAACGGCATCAAGGTTCTGCGGACGCGCCTCGTCGAGCGCGCGGCATTCCGCGACCTTTTCGCATTCGGCGGGACGCTTGGGGGCCTTGATGCTTCTGAAGTCAGCAACGTTGAAAGGGCAGTTGACAATGCCCGGGAGTTTGCGGGCGAGGTCATATTCACCTTGAAGGAGATAGCCTCATGACAGCAGAACGCGCGGATCTCGGGTTCGGGGCGGCTCTTGATGGCCTCGAGGACTTCACGCCAGGCCCCGCCAAGCCATCCGAACGCAGGACGACCCGGGCAGACGCCCATAGGTCTGCTGAAGAGTCCGGCTTCACCAGTCGGGAGCCCAAGCCCCAGGAGCCGGCGCGAAGGCCGCGCCGCCGACGCACGGGAAGGAACGTTCAGTTTAACATCAAGTCCCGCCAGGACACGATAGAGCAGTTCTGCCGGGTGGCGGATGCCAACGGCTGGGGACTTGGCGAAACATTGGAACACGCCGTGGACCTCCTGCTCAGGGAATACGGTACCGAATCGAAGGGCAGGGGCGAGTGATGTCGGGGCCAAGCGCCGCAACATCGCGCCGCTGAGGGCCGCGCACGGGCATGTCCTTGGCAGTGGCACCAAACCGGCTGCGGCTGCTGCCCGCGAGTTGTCACTTGCGAGCTGGGCACGGCGCTCCGCCTTGAAGGGCGTCGGTTCAGCCTGCTCGTCGGCACGGCACTCCATGTCCGGTGCAGCTGCGGACACGCAGGCCTCGTTTCCGTGGCGGACCTCGTTGCCACACACGGCGGCGAAACGCGCGTTCGCGATGCCGTCCGCTCGATCCGGTGTAGCAGTTGCCGGAAGCGGCAGATCAAGGAGGTCCGTTGGCTCGCGTGAGAACGCAAACCGGCTTTCAGCGTCTCCATTTCCCGTTGCGCGTCGCGTTCGCTTCCTGTCGCTATCTGCTGTATGCTCTTGACCACATATGGTCGGCAGACCATATTGTCCATGCGGAGGCACTTGCGTGCCACCGTGGCCTAAACCCTCGTTACGAAAGGAGGATGCATGGATTGGCCGATCGATCTGCACGAGGACTTTGCGCTCGAACTTGAAGCATGCGCGGACTCGGTCAAGGTAGAGATCATGGCAATTGCCGAAATCCTGAAAGAGGAAGGACCGACCCTAGGTCGACCGCACGTCGACACGCTCAAGGGATCAAGACACAGCAACATGAAGGAACTTCGTTGCCGTGGCGATTGCAAGACATGGCGCGTGGCATTCGCCTTCACGCCTGAACGAACGGCACTCCTGCTCGTAGCCGGCAACAAGTCGGGAATGAAGTCGACGCGATTCTATCGAAGGCTGATCGAGACGGCCGACGATAGACTTGACCGCTTCCTGGAGGAGGAAACCGACAAGACAGCCACTTCCACCGAGAGTGGATGATCCGCTGCGGCCATCCCCAGAGTCCCGCCCTGGGGGTGCGCCGCACAACCAGAGAGAGGACAGAGAGACAAGATGAAAACTGTAAGCCTGGAGGAAATGAAAGCACGCCAAAGCCCGGAAATGCAGCATAGGATCAATGTGCGCACTGACGAACTGCGGACGGAACTGGCCACCATGCGGGAAATCCGCAAAAGGCTTGACATCACGCAGGTCGAGCTTGCGACCGAGCTTGGCATCGGACAGGAAGGCATTTCGCGTCTGGAGAGACGGAACGACACTTTGGTGTCCACACTTCGGAAGGTTGTCGAGGCGATGGGAGGCGACTTGCGCCTCATTGCCGAACTTCCAGACGGCGGGCGCGTGGAACTGTCGGACTTCGGACACCTGCCAGGTGTCGATCAAGATCACCGAAAATGCCCAGCGGGCCTGTGACGCGGCCTTGGACGAAAACGACGGAGCGGGTGGACCTGGCCAGTCGCTCGGCTGGGCGGCGGGCGCTCGAATACGTTGTCCGGGTCTACGAACTGGGCCTGGACGATCTGAGAAAGAAGCTGCGGAACGAAGGACACTACCAACTGGAGGCGATTGTGGAAACGATAGCTGAAACACTCCTGGAACAAGGGGAAACGCGCGGGTTTACCAAAGGTCGCGCTGAAGGAAAGGCCGAATCCTTGCTTCGACTGACCCGAAAGAAGTTTGGGGAAGTTCCGGAGGCCCGTGTCGACGAGATCCAGTCCGCGGACGCGGACGCCCTCGAACGTTGGCTCGAAGCGCTGCTTGTCGCCGAGACGCTGGAGGACGTTTTCGATCCCCGGACGCGTCACTGACCTAGCGGCGTCCGGAGACGAGTTCCAATGACAGCGCAGCAAAGCCGGTCCGGGCCCTTCGGCCCGTCACGTCGAATCGCGTCGAGCAGGTTCGGACATTCGCGCGCATCCTTGAAACCGGCCGCCAAGCCCGCCCGCAAAGGCGATTCCGCCGGAACCGTCCTTCCCGTGACAGCCGGTCGTGAGGGCAGGGGCGTTCGCTGCGACGGACGGCGCCTTGGCCGTCTCCGCGGCGGCAGGCTCCGGATCACTTGCGGCTGCGGCCATTCCGGCGAGGTTCCGGTCTTCGCCCTCGTCGCCCGGCACGGGGAGGAAACCCGCGTTCGCGACGCCGTTGCCTCGATGCGCTGCGGTCGCTGCGGCGCGCAACGCATCCAGGACGTCCGCTGGCTGGAAGCCGAGGATGACGACGAAAGGGGGACGAAATGAACGATGACGCGCCCGGCGCGAACGATCGCGTCGCAAACGACGGCGAGGACACGGTCCGGGTGAAGCTGTCCCGCAAGGACTGCGAGACGCTGTCCGAATTGTTGTCATTTTGTGCGGACGTAATCGCGGACAGCGACTGCCCGTGCGAGGCCTTCGACAGGCGGATCTTTCAGGCCGAGGCGTGGGAGGACGCCTTCCGGGCCCTGGCCGAGAGCGGGCCTGGCATCACGCACGAGCTCGTCGTGGGGCAGCAGGGATACGTCGATTGAGGGGCGGTTCCGCCGGGTGGGTCCCGCCCGAATGCCCGGGGCGCGCGGGAACCGCCTCCAGCTGGAAGTGCGCCGGGCCGGCTGAACCAAACTGGAGCGGATGGGTGGGAATCGAACCCCCGTCTCAAGCCTGGAAGGCCCGTGCTCTGCCACTGAGCTACACCCGCGGACGACGGCGTAGTTCCTGGCGCTGTGCAGGTCAAGCCGGACTCTTCCCGAGGGCGCGTTTTCGGACTGCCAGCTCCGTGCTTGGCCGTGGCATGTCCGGAGACGAGTCTTCTCCTGATCCGGGGTGGGTCAGATTTGGACGCGAATCACTCCAGGAAGCGGGTCAGCTTTCACGCGACTCCGCATCGGGCTTGCGCATGAGGCCGTCAGCCCGGAGCACGAGGCCCGCCGCGACCGGATCCGGCCACGCGACGGACAGGAGCAACGTTCGGAGGAGAACCCAATGCCGAGACCATCGGAAACGCGCAGCCTCGCGGTCCTGATCGACGCCGACAACACCAGCGCCAGGCACGCGCAGGCGATCTTCGACGAGATCGTCAAGCTGGGCGAGGCCAACGTGAGGCGCATCTACGGCGACTTCTCGGGCGGCCGGCTTGCCGGATGGGACGCGGCGGTCAAGTCGCTCGCGATCCTCCAGCACCAGCAGCGCAGCAACTCGAGGGGCAAGAACGCCTCCGACATCGCCCTCGTCATCGACGCGATGGATCTCATGCACAAGCGAACGCTCGACGGGGTCGTGCTGGTCAGCTCGGACAGCGACTTCACGCGGCTGGCCCAGCGCCTTCGTGAGGAGGGTCTCGTCGTGTTCGGGTTTGGCGAGCGAAAGTCCGTGGTGGCGTTTCGCAACGCGTGCACCCTCTTCATCTACGTCGAGAACCTCCTGGAGGCCGAACCCGAGGGGAGGAAGGACGGAGAGGCTCCGGCCAAGGGCGCGGCGCGCAGGAAGGAGCCGCCAGCCAGGGCGCGCAAGATCATCGCCGGCGCGATCGGGGAGCCGGACGCGGACGGCTGGGAGAACCTCGGCAGCGTCGGGCAGCGCATCCAGGGCGCGCATCCCGACTTCGATCCCCGCAGCTACGGCTGCGCGAACCTGAGCACGCTTGTCGAGCGGGCGGGGGGCTTCGACGTCCGCAAGGGGACGGACGCCGTCCATGTCCGCCGCAAGGTCGCCCGTCCGAAGGGCGTCGGGGCAGGGAAGGGGCCGCCGGCGTGACCGCCACCGGACCGGGCAGGATTCCGGCATGTCGCGGCCGGTCGAGGGAGGCCGGGATCCGTCGCGTCACGCCATTGGCGAGGGTCCGCGTCAGCGCAGCGGGATCGCGGAGGCGTGCTTCGTGGCCTGGTAGGTCTCGGACAGTCCCTGGTAGAGGCTGGCGATCCGCGCCGACCGCCTGGCCAGCGGCGCGCGCGCGTCATCGCCAAGCCGGGCGATCTCGTCCGTGATGCTCCAGCACGACCAGTACGCGTTGCTTCGGCTGTAGCGTCCGCCATCGAGACCGAAGACCTCCCGGAGGATCCTGAGATCGTGCGGGATCGCGAAGTCGTCGCGGCTGTCCTCGTGGCTGAACAGGTGGAAGAAGTTGTCGAAGCCGGCCCACGTGATGGCAGAGAGGCACAGGGAGCAGGGCTCGTGCGTCGACAGGAACAGCAGCTCGTCCGTGCGAGGGCGCTCCTTCAGCTCGAAGAAGGCTTTCAGGCACTGCATCTCGCCGTGCCAGAGAGGATTGAGGACTTCGTTGTTCGTTTCCGCCAGGACGAGGCTCAGGTCCGACTTCATCAGCAGCGCCGCGCCGAAGACCTTGTTGCCGGCGGCAACGCCGCGCGTCGTGAGCGGAACGATGTCGTTCTCGATCGTTTCCAGGAGCCGGGACAGGAGACGCGCCCTCTCCCCGGCGTCCTCGGGAAGCCGGAAGGCGCCGCGTTCACCCATGCCGCGTCTCCATCCCGCACTCGCGCTTCCTGTCGATCTTCGCCATTGCGGCCTGCTCGCCGCGGCGCCGCACCCGGAGCTTCCGTTCACGTCCAGCCCACCAGCCGGTCGCCCGCAACGCTTCGGGTGCCGGACCCGCTTCAAGACCAGCTGCCTGGCCGTCAATCACGTCACGCCACGCTCCAAGGGCGGCGGCGACCACATCTGCAACCTGGGGCTGCCGTGCGGGCACTGCAATTTCGTGAAGGGGAACCGGGGCATGGAATGCCTCGTCGCGAAGATCGCCGCTTGGGGTCACGTCTTGTACCAGCAGGCCCGGCACAGCATGCGCCGTCTCCCGGTCGGCTGGAACGTCTGGCCGCAGTTCGAGCAGGGTCGCCTTGGCCTGTCGATCTCCATGTCCTGGCCCGGCGGGTCCATAGGTCCCTCGTGTTCCGCCGTGCAATGCATGCCCGCCGCGGCCCGCTTGCCGTCGGCGGTCCACAGCCGTCCGCGTTCGTCGATCCTTGTTCCGGGACCTCGTGCCATCATTCTTCGCTAGCCCGCGAGAACTTCCTCGGCAAGTCGGATTCCGTTGCGGCCCGGCCGTTCGGCAAGCGGCTCGCCCGCCCTTGAACGGCAGGGCAATCCGGGCAATGGTCCGGTCCGGAACTCGAGAAGACCAACGGGACCTGCCCGTTGGCAGGCCGGCAAGGAAAATGGCGGAAACGATGAAAAAGGCCTTGACACGCAACAGCTCCCGGCAAGCCTCTTCAGGGACCAGGGACCAGGGACCAGGGACCAGGGACCAGGGACCAGGGACCAGGGACCAGGGA
>VYCX01000496.1:0-2431 GCA_009843725.1 Boseongicola sp. SB0675_bin_26 | reverse complement strand
CAGGGACCAGGGACCAGGGACCAGGGACCAGGGACCAGGGACCAGGGACCAGGGACCGGCCAACTGGCCGAACCGCACGCTCTTTCACGGCGACAACCTGAACTTCCTCCGGGCCATGAACTCGGAGTCCGTCGACCTCATCGCCACCGATCCGCCGTTCAACAAGAACAAGGACTTCCATGCCACGCCTGACAGCCTCGCCGGCGGCGCGAAATTCCAGGATCGATGGTCATGGGAACGGGACGTCCAGCAGGACTGGGTGGACCAGATCACGGACGATCACCCCAGGCTCATGGAGGCCATCGAGAGCGCCCGCTACGCCCACACCGATGGCATGGGCGCGTTCATGTGCTTCATGGCGGTGCGGCTGCTCGAGATGCGGCGGATCCTCAGGCCAACGGGCTCGATCTACCTGCACTGCGACCCCACGGCCAGCCATTACCTCAAGGCCGTCATGGACGCCATATTCGGTTGGAAGCAGTTCAGGAACGAGATCACCTGGCAGCGAAGCGAAAGCCACAACACGGCCAACAGGTACGGCAATGTCGCCGACATCATCCTGTTTTACAGCAAGACGCCGAAATTCATCTGGAACCAGCAGTATCAGCCGTATGGAGAGCGGCAGCTCAGCCGCTTCCGTCAAACCGAAGCGGGCGGGCGCCGATACAAGCTGGATGACCTTACCGCCCCGCGCCCGGACTCGGGATCAGGCAAGTTCAAGTGGCGCGGGACAATGCCCGGGGCATCGCGAGGCTGGGGCTACACGCTGGACCAGCTGGAAGAGTGGTGGGCCGAAGGAAGGATCCAGACGAAACGCGACGGCACCCCGCGAATGGACGGGCTCAAGACCTATCTTGACGAAGCTCCGGGCAAGCCCGCCGTGAACATCTGGACAGACATCCCGCGAATCGCCAACACGGCGTCAGAGCGCACCGGCTATCCCACGCAAAAGCCGCTCGCGCTCTGCGAGCGCATGATTCTCGCCAGCTCCAATCCCGGGGACATGGTGCTTGACCCGTTCTGCGGGTGCGCGACGACGTGTGTCGCGGCCGAGCGGCAGGGGCGCCAGTGGGCCGGCATCGACATATGGGACAACGCAAGGGCGGTCGTGCTGGACCGCATGGCACGCGAGCGCCTGGTCGTCGAAGACGAGGACCGCGGCGACCTCTTCGCGGAAAAGCTGCACTTCACCGGCGAGGTCCCGGTCCGCACGGACGACGGCGAGACCGCCGCCCCGTTCCTGCGGGTCGCGGAACGGCGCAAGCGGCCGCCGCTGGAGGGCTGGCAGAAGCTCTCTCGCGCCGAGATCGTCCAGGAGCTGATCGACGCCCAGAGCGTCACGGACGGGCTCGTTCTCTGCGCGGGCTGCGGTCGCGAGCTCGAAGCGCCTTTCATGGAACTGGACCACATCGTTCCACGCTCCGACCGCGGCGAGAACGACATCAGCAACCGCATCCTGCTCTGCCGGCCCTGCAACGGCCGCAAGAGCGCCAGGCTGACGATGAAGGGGCTCCTCGCCGAGAACCGGAAGGCGGGCTGGATGCAGGACCCGAAGCGGGCCGAGCGTGCCCGCGACCTCGCGCACGAACGCTACGAGGACATCCGGTACAATCGGCGATGGCCCGCAACGCAGGCCGGGCCGGACCTCTTCGACCGCAACTGACGACGCGCCGCATTCCTTGCGGTTGACTCCAACGACACCATCCCCCCGAACATGCTGAATTCCTGGGAGGCCTGCATCGCCACCTGATCAGGGGCGGGTCAGACCTGGACGCGCGCGACTCCGGGACATCTCCTGATTCCGCCCGTTGTTCGCGGATTCTCCGACAGTGCCCTGCAGCAGCTCCCCGCGATCAAGAGGCGGGCGCGCAAGGAACGCCGACCGGAGTAGGAGCGGGGCGGGGAGCTCACTCGCCCGGTTGAACGGATCCATGCCGGGAAGGCGGGCCTGGAAGGCGATTGCCTGAACAAGCCGGTTCGCGCTACGGATTGCGAATGGAAACCGAATCGCCAAGCTCCGAGAATCAGCGTAGCCTGGCCGTCGACCAGACGGCGCAGCACGGCGCAGCACGGCAAATAAGCGCCCAAGCGCCAATGAGCCGAACTGGGCCAGTCAGACAATCTGGACAGGCGACAATCTCCCCATAATGCGGGGCATGAACTCGGCCTCGGCCGATCTCGTCTACCTGGACCCGCCCTTCAACTCCAAGGCGAACTATGCCGCTCCGATCGGGAGCGAAGCGGCGGGGGCGGAATTCAAGGACACCTGGTCGCTGAACGACGTCGACATCGTCTGGCTGGACCTCATCGAGGCCAAGCACCCGAAGCTGTGGCGTGTCATTCACGCGGCGATGACAGACTCGGACAAGTCCTATCTGTAGCGACCTGCAATCATAATCGCTTTGGCCTGCATTCATCGTGACTTTCGGCC
>VYCX01000247.1 GCA_009843725.1 Boseongicola sp. SB0675_bin_26 | reverse complement strand
TTGACGGCAGAGCGCAACGTCGAGGAAGTTCCGGCCGCATGAAAGGGCCGTTCATGGCGAACGGCCCTTTTGCATTGGTGGCGCCCGGATGTCCTTGCGGGGAGCATTCTCGACTCGAAAGACGTCTTCCTCTTGATTCCGGTGCGGCACTGCCTTAACGGGGGAGCCCGGATTAGGGGTGTAGCTCAGTTGGTAGAGCATCGGTCTCCAAAACCGAGGGCCGGGGGTTCGAGTCCCTCCGCCCCTGCCATGTCCGCGATGTCTCGCAGAAAACTGCGGCCCGTCTCCGTCGCACCCTGAACTTGCTGAAATTGGAGAATTGTTCGGGGATTGTCGAACGCGCCGCAGGCCTTGCCCGCGGGACGGCGGTCGTCGCGCGTTGAAACGGCCTTGTCCGCGGGCATCCGCTCCTTGGGCGGCTGCCGGCGCGGCCGGACGAGACGGCGGGCGCGTGACGTTGCCTTTCTGGCCAAGCGGAAGGATGGAGTTTGTCAAAGCCGAAGCTGCTTGCGGCGATCCGGTTCAGCTCTCGCGGCGCCATGGCCTGGGAACAGGCTTGATGCACGTCGCCCTCATTCCGCGAGCGGTCGCGCCCCAAAGTGACGAACGCATTCCCGCCCCTCGCAGAACACGGCGAGGCTGCACGCCTGCCCGACGCACGAGCCCGTGACACCGGGCGCAGTTTTCGCGCAGCCCGATTCCGCGCACTCCGTCGCTCTCCCGAACTGCTTCGGCCTCACGGGGAATCTCGCGTCAACAGCGGCGCCCGAGCCGACATTGGGCAAGCCAGGTGTCAGGCCAGCGAGCGGGCCTCCCGTCGTGCCACGTGATTTCGGGATCCGTCGGCATTTCGTTCGTGACGTCGGGACCGTTGTGCCGCCTGGCGCGCAAACGTCATCCCGATGGACACGGCACAGACAATGACGGTATGAGGACCTCATGCTCAATCCGTTCCCGGAAGGTTGGTTTTTCATCGCGCGGCGCGAAGCGATCGAAAGGTCTGGCCTCCTGCAAAGGACCTGGCTCGGCAATCAGGTAGTGGCCTGGTGCAACGATGCAGGCGACGTCTGCGTGGCAGAGGCAGTCTGTCCGCATCTGGGTGCCGACTTGAGCCCCGATGCCGGGGGCAGGGTGCGCAATGGTTGCCTGGTCTGCCCGTTTCACGGGTTCGTGTACGATGCCTCCGGCCAGTGTGTGGCAACGCCGTATGCACCCGCACCGAAGTCCGCCAGATTGCGGGTCTTCGAAACGAGCGAGATCGCGGGCCTGATCTTTGCCTGGCATGGCATCGGTGACCGGCCGCCCCAATGGCAGATCCCGGCGCCGCCACCGCCAGGGCACGATTGGAGCGGCCTTCAGCTCCGCAGTGTCCGGTTTGCGGGACATCCGCAGGAAACAACCGAGAACTCCGTTGACCTTGGACACCTGCGATACGTGCACGGCTACGACAGTGTCGGCAGGGTGGGCACGCTCGTGATCGAGGGCGCCTGCCTCAAGGGCAGTTTCGATTTCAAGCGAACCCGGGCAGTCGCGGGCCTTGAAATCTTCAAGTACGATGTGTCTGCCGTCACCAACATACATGGGCTGGGATACTCCTTCGTCGAAATCCGCGAGCACTCGATCGGGTTCGATTCTCGGCTTTGGGTGCTCGCAACGCCGATCGACGGCACTGACATTGAGATTACGTTGGTCAGCCAGGTGCGGCTTCTACGAAGCCCGAAGCGTCCGATCGCCGGAATGCGCTTCCTTCCCGCGAAGCTGCGCACACGGATCCTGAACAGAATCATGATTTCGGCCCAACGACAGGACGTCATGCAGGATGTCGACATTTGGCGCAGAAAGACATTCCGCTCCCGCCCGCTTCTCTGCCGTTCGGACGGCGAAATCATGAAATTCCGACGATACTGCGAGCAGTTCTATCCGGACGGAGAGCCTCTCCTGGCAGGCGAGCGCACTGAATTCAGGGAGTCCGCTGACGCAGGCGGTCCTGAGAAGGCCGACGAGGTTCGAATCCGAACCGGGTAGCGGCCAATCCCGCGAGACCAGGCAGTCCTCGGCTTCAGCCCAGGCAAGCACGCCCATCGCCGGCCTTCGGCCTTGTGAGCGGGGTCGTGCAACGAGCTTGGCTCATGGTGGATGGGCCTGAAGCCATCAAGTTGCCGGAAGTCGCGGTCTGCACGCGCCGAGCATCATGCCACCGACGCATCCCGCCGCACGGACAATGCCGTCCGACCCGCCCGTCATGCAACGCATCCCTGCCACGAGCGGAACTGCCGGCGCGGCCAGGCCTCCAAGCACGAATTCACGCCTTCCCTGCCTGCTGTCTCGTGGCCCGGTCGCTTGCTACACGGCGCCTGCGGCAACTGCAGTCGGACCCTCTTCCATGCCTTTCCGCTTGAAGACAATCGGGAACCAGTCCTCTCGAAGCCTCTCCCCGGAGACCATTCCGTGCCCGGGAAACGGCGGCGAGGTCCGGCCCGGTCGTTCGACATAGCGCGCGTCGTCGCCAACGAAACGGAGAGAGAATGCACGTCGACGGCCAGTCGAGACGTTGCCGCGGGCGCCGTGCAGCATGTCAAAGCTGAATGCAACCGCGTCGCCCGGCTGCATCGGCCACTCTCGTATCTTCATGCCTTCGGCGTCAGGATCGGGCACGGGCATGTAGGCATCTTCGTCAGGGTAGAAATTGTCCTCGTTCAGCCAACGTGTCGGCAGCACCGGCTTTGACCAGAGATGTGAGCCCGCGACGCATCGGAGCGTGGCATCGGTTACCGGATCGACCGGTGACCAGAAGCTTACGGTCTGTCGGCCGGCGACAAAGTAGTATGGCCCGTCCTGGTGCCATGGCGTCGGCCTTGAAGTGCCGGGCTCCTTTACCAGCACGTGATCATGAAAGAACTGCGCGGTGTCCGACTGCATGAGGTCAGCGGCAACCTCGGCGGCAGGAGAATTGCGCAGCACCTCCTCGAATTCCGGGATGCGCGTCCAGTTGCAGTAGTCGTCGAAGAACCGCCCGCCTTCACCTGACTTGAGATTCTCGGCAGCATGGGGACCAGGCTCCGCCATGTTCTGCTCGATGCCCGCGCGGATGACATCAACATGATCGGCAAAGAGGTCCTTGATCAGGACAACTCCGTCGTGCTGATAGGAGTCGATGTCTGACTGTACGAGGCATGAATGGGGCATGCTCAATGCTTGGCCGACACGCCAGGCTTTGCAAGCAGGAAATTGCGAGAGCCGTCACTTCGATGCAGGCATCTCCCTTGCGCGCATGAACTTCCCATGCATTGCCGGCAAACAGGTCATGGTCTGCCGGAAAGCGGTCCGTGATCACGATTCTGGCCGCTTCGCGACGCCCTGTGCTGAAGGCACGGGTGCCCGCCACAAAACGTGCTGCAGCGCCTTGCCCCGCTTTGGCGCTCTTGCCGCACAACCGCGCGCGTGGCAGTAGCGTGAAGACCGCGTCTCGAACGACAGGACTTGATCCATGCCGACCCTGAGAAAGACGTCCGCGCAAATGGTGGCCGAAGCACGCGACCGCATAGAAGAAGTCGAAACTTCGGATCTTGTCACCGCGATCGACGATCCGAACGTCGTCATCGTTGACATCCGCGACATTCGCGAGCGCGAGAGAACGGGCTTCATCCCCGGCAGCGTGCATGCACCCCGCGGCATGGTCGAGTTCTGGATTGACCCGGAAAGCCCGTACTTCAAGGACGTGTTCGGGCAGGAAGGCAAGAAGTACGTGTTTCACTGTGCAAGCGGCTGGCGGTCGGCCCTTACCGTTGCCACGCTCAAGGACATGGGGTTCGAGGCCGCGCATCTGAAGGACGGGTTTTCGTCCTGGGAGAAAGCCGGCGGTCCCGTGGAAAGACCGAAACCGCGCGACGGCAGGACGTGAAATCCTGTTGGATCCATGAGCAGCGAGGACTCCCACGCCATGACCGAAAAGGCCGTCAGCCGGTACCCCGTTCCCGACATCAAGGACATGCCCGACGATGTCAGGGAGGCTGTTCTTGCGGTTCAGGAGAAGGCCGGATTCGTTCCGAACGTCTTTCTTGTCCTGGCGCACCGGCCGGACGAGTTCCGGGCATTCATGGCATATCACGATGCCCTAATGGAACGTGACGGCGGCCTGACCCAGGCCGAGCGGGAAATGATCGTCGTTG
>VYCX01000573.1 GCA_009843725.1 Boseongicola sp. SB0675_bin_26 | reverse complement strand
ATCCTGGACATGGTGAAGCGCCTGAAGGATCGCGGAAAGTCGGTGATTTACGTGAGCCACCGATTGGACGAGATCTTCAAGATCTGCGACCGTGTCACGGTGCTGCGTGACGGCGAAAGCCAGACTCCGCGCGCGGCGACGGACATGGATGTCAACTCTCTCGTTGAACTCATGCTGGGATTCGAGCTTGGCGACATGTACCCGGCGCGCGGGCCGATCATCCGCGAGACCCCCATCCTGAAGGTGCGGGATCTCTGGCCGGACGGCATCCTCGAACCCATCAGTTTCGAAGTGTATCCCGGGGAAATCCTGGGCCTGGCGGGGCAGCTAGGGTCGGGAACTTCCGAGATCCTCGGGGCCATGGCCGGATCCACGAAATCCCGCGGCGGGACGCTGTACTACAACGGCGAGGAATTCATGGCCTCGCGTCCAAAGGACGCAATCCGCCGCGGCATCGCCTTTTGTTCCGAGGATCGAAAACATGACGGACTGTTCCTCGGTCGCCCCATCATGGAGAACCTGTCGGCCCCGTCGATTGAAACGATCTCGAGCAACGGGCTGCTGAATGGCGCGAAAGAGCGGGCTTCGACGGCCGAGAACGCCATCAAGTTCACCGTAGACCCAAAGCGCCTGCCGCAGGAGGCCGGAGTGCTCTCAGGCGGAAACCAGCAGAAGGTTGCGCTTGGCAAGTGGCTGTCGATCTCGCCCAAGGTGATCCTCGTGAACGAACCCACACGCGGCGTGGACGTTGGCGCACGGGCCGAGATCTATCAAATTCTCCGCGATCTGGCGGACCAGGGAGCCGCCATCGTCGTCGCCTCGCCCGACATACAGGAAATCACCAACCTGCCAGACCGAATCATCAGCTTTTATCGCGGGGTCCAGATCGGCGAACTGCAACTGGGGGAGAAGACATCTGCCAGCATTCTTGAGCAGATCACCGATCCGTTTCATGAAGCGGGCATTGCCGTGTCGGAGAAGGCTACATGACCGACGCAACTGCAATGTCGGGCGACGACCTCAACTTCATCCAGCGCATTCGCAGGGACTATTCACCACTGGTCATCGCAATGGTGGGGCTCTTCCTTGTCGTGTTCGTGGCCGGAGCGACACTTACCGACGACTTCCTGACATGGTTCAATGTCAAGACGATAATCCGGGACGCCGCCTTGGTCGGCATCATGGCCATCGGATTGACCTTCGTGACACTCAGCGGCAACTTCTTCCTGTTGTCAATGAAGGAGATCGCGGCGCTTTCGATCATTTGTTTCGCCACGCTCATGGGGGCGGAGTGGAACCGGTGGGGCCCAGTCGACGGCGATCCGACAACCTCGGCCTTGATGATGACTTTCCTCGTTGCCTTTGCGGCCACGATGATCATCGCGACGATCACGGGTGCCATTCAGGGCGCCCTGATCGGACTTGGCGGCAATCCGATCGTTGTCACGCTTGGTGCTGCGGGCCTGTTCTTCGGGATCGGATCCTGGTGGTCGGACAACCTTGTTGTCAGTTATCGCCGCCCTCATGGGGCTGAATGGCTGGGGACCGGATCCTTCATCGGGGACATTCCAAACATTACCGTGGCCTTTATCATGATCGCGGTCGTGGCTGAGTTGACCCTGCGCTACACGACCTTCGGTCGCCAGGTCTACCTGGTGGGCGCCAACCGCGCGGCGGGCCGAGCGACCGGGCACGAAAACTTCGGCATGGCGATCAAGTGCTGCATCATCGCCAGCGTCTGCGCGGCATTCGTTGCGGTGGCGTTCTCGGGCCAGGTCTCATCAGCGCATGTCAATTACTTTTCGTCCGAATTCGGCTCGTCGGGAGACATGACGATCATGGTCATCGCCATCGTCATGGTCGGAGGCAACTCCATCATGGGCGGTTACGGCTCGACGCTCCGCACGTCGCTCGGCGCGATCTTCATTTCAAGTATCGACAACATGATGGTCTTGAATGGCTTCAACTCGGGCGCGCGGGTGCTCGCCGTGGGCCTGATGATCGTCTTCTCCATCATCGTCTTTGCCCTTGTCCGTCGCGGCAGCCGCGCCGTGGAGTAGGAGGAACCCATGGAACGCATCAAGCATTTCGTCACCGAAAACCCGGATCTCGTCTTTGCCATCCTGCTTGCCGTCAGCGTGTTCACATTCTTTGCGATCACCGAGCCCCTGTTCTTCACGCATCGAACCGGTTTTGCGATCATGGAACGATTCGCGGTTCTGGGCCTTGTCGGACTGGCATTGACGCTTTGCATCATCGCCGGTGAAATCGACCTTTCGATAGGCTCGAACGCAGCGCTGGCCGCGGTGATCACGGTGCGATTCACGGACGATTGGGGGGCCGTCAATGCACTTCTGCTGGCGCTGGCGGTTTCGACCACAATCGGTGCGATTCAGGGGTATTTCATCGCCTACCTGAGGATCCGCGCCATAGTGTTGACAGTGGGGACGTTGATGCTCCTGCGCGGCGTCGCGCTCTTCGCCGCGGACGAAAAGACCGTCATGCTGACCGACTTCCGCATTCCTGACTTCATCTCGACCAAGATGCTTGTCTACTTCTCGCCCGCTTCGCTCCTGGTCATCGCGATGTTCATAATCGTAGGATTGTTCATGACCTACACGCGCTATGGCCGCGAAATCTATGCCATTGGCGGTGCCCGGAAGGAGGCCTTGGCGTCCGGCATCTCGCTGCAGCGCCCGATGATCATCGTCTTCGCCATCTCGGGCTTCTGTGCCGGTCTGGGCGGCATCATCATCGGCCTGCGATCGGGCACGGCGCAGGCGCTCGGGCTTCAATACCTTCTGTTGGCCGGAACGGTGGCGGCCTTCATCGGCGGTGTGTCGATCCTTGGCGGCAAGGGGGGAGTCATCGGTGCGGCCATCGGAACGCTGACGGTGAACTTCCTGAACACCGGCCTGGTTTTCAACGTGACGCCCTCTTTCATGGTGCAACTCTACCTCGGCATACTCCTTCTAGTCGTCATCATGTTCCAGACCGGCAGCCGCGTCTTCGACGAACGACAACGACGAAGCCAGCTACTCAACGATGCCGACCGACGACGAAGCATCCTGGCCGACAAGATTGCCGAAATCCGACGACCGCCCGGATAGTCACGCTGAAGCTGGAAGAATATCCAATTCGGACATAATCTGGCCCCGAACCATGCCGGGGAGAGGTCGGATCGTGCCGGAACTGCCAGAGGCGCTGAGAGAGGTGATGAACCTTCAGCGAGGACAATCAAGAGCCCGACCGGAAGGCCCGTTCGAGAGCGGCGACGTTCTGCGCGCCAAAGGGATCACGGGAGAAGAATTCGTGCTCTTTCTGGATTTCGTCGACGCGCTTGGTGACGAAGCCAATCAGGTGCTGAGCCTCAAGCGTGGTTATGACGAAACCCGAATGATCACCACGCTCCTGCGCAATCATCTGCAGGGCAAGCTGACCACGAAGAGCTTTCTGGCAGGCGCAAGCGGGCTGGGATACGGCACGGCGATCAGGGCAATCAATTCGATCGAGGAACGCGGTCTTCTGATCCGACGCCCAAGAACTGCGACCGGCAAGAGCTTTTCGCTGCACCCGTCCGACAAGCTAATTTCCGAATGGCAGGAATACGCGCGAAGGGTGCGCGGCGCGATCAGCTCGACCCTTGGCATTGGAACGGCGGGGAAAGGCGGCATCGGTGACTATTTCTTCGGCTCTTCCTACGGCGACAGCCTGACGATCCCGCCGCCAACGCCGCTACATTCGAGGCTGGACCTGCAAGGCGACCTTCGCGTTCTTGTACACGCCGACCCTACATTCATGGCAATGAACGTCCTCAAGCGACAGTTCGAGGGCCTGTTCGGCGTCGGCATGAACAGCCGGGCGCTGTCAATTGACCGGTTGCGCCAGGAAATCCTGACAAACGCGGCGCAAGAGACGTCTCGCTACGACATCGTCGCCTGCGACCTCCCGTGGTTCGGCGAGCTTGCCGAAAAGAGCGTCCTTCTCCCGATCAGCGATCTCATTGACGAGAGCAATGTAGACATCGGCGACTTTCACAGCGTTGCACTCGCCTCTGCACGGTGTGGCGGCATTCAGTATGGACTCCCCGTCCAAACGACGCCCGAGTTGCTTTGCGTCAGGCGCGATCTTTGCGACGCGGCCGGGATCGGCATGCCATTCACGATCTCGGACACTCTTGAAACGG
>VYCX01000235.1 GCA_009843725.1 Boseongicola sp. SB0675_bin_26 | reverse complement strand
TTGCGCCGTTTGGTCGCGGGCGCGGCGGCCCCGGCGGGTGGTGGATCGTGGACGAACCTGAACTGCACCTGGGCGACGACATCGTGGTGCCGGACCTGACCGGCTGGAGGCGCGAGACGATGCCCGAGTACCCGGATGCGGCCTATTTCGACATCGCGCCCGACTGGGCCTGCGAGGTGCTGTCACCTTCGACCCGCCGGATCGATCAGAACGAGAAGCGGACGATCTACGCCCGGGAGGGCGTCTCGCATCTCTGGTTCGTGGACCCCGTTGCGAAGACGCTTGAAGCGTTCGAACTCCGCGACGGTCACTGGGTGCTGCTGGTCACGCTGGCGGACGACGCGCCGGTCTCGCTGCCACCCTTCGAGGCGGTCAGTTTCCCGCTTGATGCGCTCTGGCCGGAAGGCGCCGCTCAGGATGCCGGCACGGCCGAGTGACTTGTTCCTGCCCGTCAGGGGCGGTAACGGCCACGTGCACCACGGAAGCGGAGCTTCTCGCGTTTGCGGAGGGCGTCTTGCCGACGATCGATTCTCGTGAACAATGATCCCGCGCAAGACAACCTGCTCAAGCGTCCTGTCATGGCCAACAAACTGAAATCTCTATTGACGCTTGGCAACGTCGTCACGCTCGTGATCGGCATCGTTGCCGGAATCGTCGTGCCGGTCATCGGCCTGTTCGTCGGCTTGCAGGTCAGCCCCGTGTTGGGAACGGTCCTCGTGGCACCATACATCGCCGTGGCCGCGCTGTTCGACACGTATCTTGGCAACATGCACGGTTTCGCGCGTCTTCTGGGATTGGGCCTTTCGATCCTGACATATGTCCTGCTGGCATTTGGCGTGCGTCACGTGTTCCGGCTTGCCTTACGGCGATAGCCGGCCTTTCCAAGTCTCGTTCGATCACTCCCGCCGATCCGGCCAAGTCCATCCCGGCCAGTCTTGCCCGGCAAGACGTCGCCGGGGAACTCGAACAGGCCCAACGACAGCAAGTGTCGCGATCAGGTCGGTTGCTTGACGGTCCTGAGATACGGCAGCACCTTGTCGAAACCGTCGAACCGCGCCTTGGCGTCTTCATCGGACACGGCGGGTACAACGATGACGTTTTCGCCCTGCTTCCAGTTCGCTGGCGTCGAGACCTGGTGATCAATTGTCAGCTGAATTGAATCCAGGGCGCGCAGGATCTCGTCGAAGTTCCGACCGGTCGTCATCGGATAGGTCAAGGACAGCTTCACCTTCTTGTCTGGCCCGACGATGAAGACGGTCCGCACGGTCTGGTTGTCTGCGGGCGTACGCCCTTCGACTTTCACTTCGCTTGCGGGCAGCATGTCGTAGAGCTTGGCGACCTTCATCTCCGGGTCGCCGATCATCGGGTAGCCTACCGTGTTCCCGGTGACCGTCTTGATGTCGTCCTTCCAGCGGTGATGGTCGTCCACGGGATCGACCGAGATGCCGATGATCTTGGCGTTCCGCTTCGAGAATTCTTCCTGCATGCCTGCCATCAGCCCGAGTTCGGTCGTGCAGACCGGCGTGAAGTCCTTGGGATGCGAAAACAGGATTGCGTAGCCGTCGCCAATCCAGTCGTGAAAGCTGATCGGACCCTCGGTCGTGTCGGCCGTAAAGTCCGGAGCCGTGTCGTTGATGCGCAGTGCCATGGTGCTTGCCCTCTCCGTTCATGCTGGTCCGGGAACCGGTTCCCGCAGGGAAAATCCGGTACCCGACGCACAATGCTCCTCCGCCTTTGGCCGGGCAATATGTGCATCGCAAGTTAGGAATGTCGTCACGTTTCATGTAAGGAAGCGCGGGGAAAATTCCGAATCGGGGATGTAGCCGGGGAAGAAGTTCCCGAGCTGCCAAGTTTCGGTGACGCGTAGCGGAGGATTGCGGGTGGCGGCATTTGTCCTGGTCCACGGAGCATGGCACGGCGGCTGGTGTTGGGCCCAGGTGGAAGACGCGCTGCGCGAGAAAGGGCATCGCGCCTTTGCGCCGACCCTTACCGGCCTTGGCGAACGGAGCCACCTTCTGACTTCGGAGATCGACTCCGACCTTCACGTGCTGGACGTGGTGAACGTTCTGAAGTGGGCAGAACTCGAGGACGTCATCCTTGTCGGACACTCCTATGGCGGCCTGATCGTGACGGGTGTCGCAGGGCAGGTGCCGGAGTGCGTGAGAGCGCTCGTGTATCTTGATGCCTTCGTTCCAGAAGAAAGCGGCGTTTCGCCCCTTGCGAGATACAACCCAGGGCGCATGGCGCGGTTCCAGGCCGAGATCGACAGCGGTGTCGCCGGAGTGCAGCCGGATCTGTTTGATGCCTGGGCCGAGGACGAAGCGGTCAAGGACTGGCTGAGATCAA
The DNA here is from genome assembly GCA_009843725.1 of Boseongicola sp. SB0675_bin_26. Taxonomy (GTDB): domain Bacteria; phylum Pseudomonadota; class Alphaproteobacteria; order Rhodobacterales; family Rhodobacteraceae; genus JAJEFO01. The sequence goes on along the minus strand of VYCX01000235.1, from coordinate 1,841 downwards.
TGTGCACGCCGCAGCCGGTGGGAACCTTGGTCTGCGGCGTCACCTTGACCGGGCGAGAAGTCGAGGTGGCGCACCGCTACTACATCCTGTGCGAGCGGAACCGCCCATCCGCGTTCTGGGGCGAGCATGACCGGGTCAAGGGCCGGCCGGGCTGGAAAAGCGACCGGATCCCGACCATGCATGACGCGATGGTCGAGGCGCCGGACGAACTGGCGGGTCTCCTTGACGAGTTCGCCAAGGGATTGACCGACGGATAGCGGGAACGGTTCCGGGATCTTGCGTATCTTCGGCGGCACGGGGCAGGGACAGCATGTTGACCGTGCCCGTCATCGCGCGACGACAATTTTGTTGAAGATGCGACGCTTGCCATCACGGTAGCCGCGCATCGATCAGGAGTTTGGTCAGCCCCGCGGCGCACTTGCGCGACATTGGCTCGAAAGTTTCGACAGACGGGCTGCGTACGGCGAAGCGGTGCCCTTCGGTCGCTACTCTCGCTTTGCCACCGCACTTCAGCGCGCGGCGTTCGGGTCCGCACACGGCAATGCCTCGCAGCGTGGAGCGGCCCGTATTCTTGCCGCACTGCTCAGGGCCGCAATGCAGGTTGATGAGGTCGCGCCCGGTAGCTACCCTGTCTGCATGAGATCGGTCGGCATCAAGGTCCTGAACAGCAAGCTGAGCGAGTACGTCCGGCTTGCCGCGTCCGGCGAGACGGTCTTGGTGACTGAACGTGACCTTGTGGTGGCGGAATTGGGCCCGCTCAGGGAGACCCGGAGTTCGGTCCTCGCTGATGCATTCCTCGCCGAGTCGGTGCGGTCCGGCGTGCTCGCGCCGCCGCCACTGGCGGGATCCGGACCGCCGCCGAGGCCCGCACCGGTTGCCAGCCTGGACGAGGTCCTGGCTGAACTCGACGAGACCAGGCACGATCGGTGATCTATCTTGACACGTCCATCGCGCTGGCCTGGCTGCTAACCGAGGATCGGCAGCCCTCGGTTTCCGTTTGGGACGGGACCTTGGTGTCGAGCCGGCTCTTCGAATACGAGATTTGGACGCCACTGCATTCACGTGGCATTGCGGATTCGCATGGCGAGGCGGCACGCCAGCTCATTGGACGGGTCGCACTGCTGGAATTGACTCCGCAGGTCCTGGCGCGGGCGCTGGACGCCTTTCCGGCCCCGCTGCGGGCCATTGACGCCCTGCACTTGGCGTCATGCGCGTATCTGGCCGATCAAGGCCAGAATGTGGAGTTCGCGAGCTACGATCGACGGATGAACGAGGCCGCTCGCGCGATGGAAATCCCGCTCTTCAACCCCGAAGCGGCATGATTCGCGACCAACAACTTCGTGCGATCATGCGCCAAGCGCCCTTCTGGCTCCCGCCGCAGCGGCCGTTCCGGCATCCGATCGCCGGCGCCGCGGCTCCGGGAGTCCGAATACAGGGAGATTCCAGTTGAGTCCTGCCAATGACGTTGCCCATCTGGGCCATGTGGAGCTCTATACCGACAGGTTTGACGAAAGCCTCGATTTCTTTGTCCGCGTCTATGGGCTGACGGAGAGCGCACGTGACGAGGACAGCGCCTATCTTCGAGCGTTTGACGACTACGAATTCCATACGCTCAAGCTCACGCGGCACCACACGACAGGTGTCGGCCACGTCGCCTATCGCGTGTCTTCGCCGGAGGCCCTCGAGCGGCGGGTGGCAGCGATCGACGAATCGGGCTGCAAGGTTCAGAGGTCTTGACCTCGTGACTTGATTTCATGTGTCTGGAGGGCCGGTTTTTCCTGCAAAACAAGGAGATTCTTCAGGTTTCCGGCTTGACAGGCATGACCGGGGCATGATACTAT
>VYCX01000452.1:2491-4204 GCA_009843725.1 Boseongicola sp. SB0675_bin_26 | reverse complement strand
GGCAAGAGGTTCTACGACCTCAACAAGGATCCGATCGTCAGCCCGTATACGGGCGAACCGGTCATTCTTGACGCTGACAAGGCAAAGCGCATTGCGGCCGAAGACGCCAAGGAAGCGGCCAAGGGCGCGACCGAGTTCGAGGACGAGAACATCGTGCTCGAGGACGACGATGACGATGCGGACGTTAGTCTGGAAGACGAAGTTCTCGAGGACGATGACGACGACTCCAATGTCTCGCTTGATGAAATCGCGGACGTGCCCACGGAAGACGACGACCGATGAATTCGCTTGCGTGACGCCACGCATGCCTTTACCCACGTCGATGTGGGCGGCACGACGTCGTTCCTGATGGGGCCATAGCTCAGTTGGGAGAGCGCTTGCATGGCATGCAAGAGGTCAGGGGTTCGACTCCCCTTGGCTCCACCACCGTCCCCCTGGAAGCTTGAGACTCGAACGATCCGCGTCAAGTGGTCCGCCGCAACTTGGCCCAAGGCCCGTTCGAATCCCCATTTCGCAATCCTGTTTCGGGACCTCATTGCCGATCAGGTCGTTTCGCCTGTGCCAGCACGGCCCTGGCGCGCGCTTCAACGGGCGCGTCGATCATTCTGCCGTCCAGAACGGCCACTGCCTGCCCGTCCCGGCGAGCGCTCTCAGCCGCTTCGACAATGCGCCGGGCGGTTTCCTGTTCCGCCAGCGTCGGCGCAAAGGCCCGGTTCAAGGCAGCGACCTGGTCCGGGTGAATTGCGAAACTGCCGGTGGCGCCCAACGCGCGGGCCATGCCCGCAGCAGCTTCGAAGCGTTGCAGGTCCCGATAGTCCGCGACCGTGTCCGGCAGGAGCAGCGGCGCCCGCCCTGCGGCCCGCGCCGCCTGAATCACCTGAAAGGCCGCGGGGAGCAGCAATTCGCGCGTGGGAAGAGCCCCCATGTCGGTGACGTAGTCCTCGGCCCCGAATCCCAACCCGACGACCGACGGAGCAGCCTCGGCAACCGCGAGCGCCTCGATCACGCCACGCGGATCTTCAATCAACGGAATCAGGGGCACGGCGGGTCCGGCCAAGGCAGCTGCCTGCGCCGTCGTTGCCGGGGAAGCCTTTGGCAGCACAATGATGCTTGCGCCAGCGCCAACAGCCGCCGCAATGTCCTTCTTGCCGCCGTTGTTGCCGCGATTCACGCGTACGGCGACCGGCGTGTCGCTGCCGCTGAGCCTTGAGACGACCTGGGCCAGTCTTGCGCGAGCTTCGTCCTTGCGGTCCTGTGGCACCGCCGCCTCGAGGTCGAGCGCGATCACGTCCGCTCCGCGCCGGCTCGCGCCGCGGACCAGGCGATCCTCCAGGACCGGGACGAAGAGGAGCGACCGCCACATCAGATCACGCCGCCTTCCCGCAGCGCGGCGATCCGGTCCGACGAAAGCCCAAGCTCCAGGAGGATGTCGTCGGCATGCTCGCCCAATGTCGGAGCAGGCGCACGCACGATGGCCGGCGTTTCTGACAGGCGCGGAAACGGTGCATGCATCGGCAGCTCGCCAAAGTCGGGGTCGCCATAGGTCTCGATGACCTTGCGACCCTGGATGAAGGGATGCTCCATCAAGTCCCGGATGTCGCAGATCGGGCCGACCGTGACGCCGCGCTCCTCGAAGTGCGACAGGTTCTCGGCGACCGTGCGCGCGGCGAAGAAACGACCGACAATCTCCTCCAGTTCGGCGCGGTTTCGAAC
>VYCX01000452.1:0-2481 GCA_009843725.1 Boseongicola sp. SB0675_bin_26 | reverse complement strand
GCTCCGGCCGGCCAATGGCCGCAGCAAGCCTTTCCCACATGGACTGCATTGTGGCCGACATCGCGACATAGCCGCCGTCGGCGCAAAGATAGACGTTTCGGGGTGCTGCAACGTCTCCCCAGTTGCCGCTCCGCTTGGGAACGCTTCCGTCGGCGGCATAGGCCGAAGCCATCGGCCCCAGAATGCTGAACAGGGGATCAAAGAGCGAAAGATCGACAACCTGCCCGTTGGCCTGGCCTTGGTCACGGGCGCGCAGCGCGGCCAGAACGGCGCCAAATCCAGCCAGCCCGGCGATCATGTCGGCCAGGGCAAGCGGCGGCAAAAGAGGTTCGTGATCCGCAAATCCGGTCATCGAAGCAAAGCCTGACATCCCTTCAATCAAGCTGCCAAAGCCCGGTTTCTGCGCGTAGGGGCCGGTCTGGCCCCAGCCGGAGACACGGGCGATCACCAGCGAAGGATTCCGCGCCATCAGCAATTCCGGACCGATGCCCCACCTTTCCAGGGTGCCGGAAACGAAGTTTTCGACAAGCACGTCCGCGGTTTCGGCCAACTTCAGGAGGATGTCCCGCCCCGGGACGCTCGACCTTGATCACGTCCGCACCAAAGTCGGCCATCAAGGGTGTCGCACTTTTCGAGGAGGATGTCTGTCTGGTCGGCGCGGCAAAGCTTGTCGGAGAAACAGGTGCGAGCGTAACGCTGGAGAAGGCGCTGTCTTACCCCCTCCTGCTGCCAGGCCGCGATCACGTCCTGCGTGGAATGATCGACCGCGTGGCCCTTTTCCGGAACCATCCGATCGAAGTTCGCCATGAGTGCCTGTCCCTTCATTCGCTGTATTGCGGACTTGAACAGGGCATCGGCGCAACGTTGATCTCAAAATTCTCAGCGCTGCCGCTTTGGCGTCAAGGCAAGGTCGCGTGCCGGCGTGTCGTGAAACCGAACGTGACCCGTCGGCTGTTTGTCGCCACCAGTGCCGAACGTCCCGTCACCAACGCTCAGAACGTTGTAATCGAGCAGGCGATGGCCTGCATCAGGGCCAGCGTCGCCAGCAAGGAGTGGCCGGATACCAGGATGGTTGCGCCAGAGGAGCGATCCTGACCGGGCCGTGAGCCCGGCCCGGTCAGGATGCAACGCCGACGCAGCGGGAATCCGCGCCCCGGAATGACAAGTCGCTCTGCATCTCGGCGCACACGCCTGGCGGGTGCTTCGCGGCTTTCCGGCGCTCCCGAGGAGCCCCGTTCGGTCTCAATCGGAATTCCATGAAGGGCGACATTGTCCGCGTCGCCTCCGCCCAATCAGTCGAAACGCCTTGCGCCTCGTGAACGGCCTGCTCGGGAATTGGCATCGCGGCGTTGACGGTCGCCGCGAGCTTCCGGATCGGGCCGCCGGCAAGATCGTCGACATGGCTGGTCAATTCCAGCGTTGAACCCGCGAGAGACAGCAGAAGACCGGCGCAACTCCGCGGGTCGGAGCTGATTCTGGCCGACCGGCCGTCCCGGCGCGTCCCCGGTTGCCTTTCCCGCCATCCAGTGACCGTGACGCAGGCCAGCGCAGTTCTTGCGGCCATCCCTTGCAGCCCGGGATGGCTTGGTTTCGGCACGGCGGATGCCCACACGGATGCGATACCTCTCAGGGAAGGCCATGCCCGACTTGAGTGCCGGATGACCCGCGTCGAGGAAAGGGCAAACGTTCTGGGCCAGCGAACGGCACGCGGCAAGGACAGGCCGGACCGGTTGATGCAGGAATGACGGGTGAATTCCAGAAACGCCAGACGGGGCGAACCGCTCGGCGCGTCGAACAGCGCAGCCGCCGCGCCAAACCTTTGCGCAACCGTCATTTCCGCCGCAGGAAGCCGAAGTAGACGTAGGCGGCCAACAGCACCGCCGCCAGCACGAGACCGATGTTGCCGTACGTCGGATCGACCTGCAGGCCGAGAAACAGCGCGAAAGAGAACGCCAGATAGAGCAGCACGACTGCGCCGACGTGGGCCAAGACCCTGACTATGCCCTGCCTGGCCGCAAGTGCGGCAATGAACAGTTTTCGCATGAGGACCTCACTAACCCGGGCTGGCTCGATGGAAAAGCGGGTTCAGCAGCCGCACCGAGGAGCATCAAGCCTGACGCTTGCGGCTTGACGGGCAACTTGCTATGACACCGATGTCATGACTTCGATGTCACTTGACGGGTTTCGTCGGAAGCCGCGCCGACGCACGGCAGAAACGGGGGAATGCATTGGCCACGATCTACGACGTCGCGAAAGCGGCAGGCGTATCGCCAAAGACCGTAAGCCGCGTCCTGAACGGCGACGCGCCGGTTGGCCGGGAAACCCGGAAGGCCGTCGAGGCGGCGATGTCGGATCTTGGCTATGTCCCGTCAAATGCTGCTCGGATGATGCGATCAAACCGATCGGGACTGATCGGCCTCATCACCGGCGCACTCAGCCACAAGCTTGAACCGATGGAGCCGACAGGCCTCCCGGATCTCT
>VYCX01000377.1 GCA_009843725.1 Boseongicola sp. SB0675_bin_26 | reverse complement strand
CATCGGGGAGCGCGGTCTCGGATACCGCATGCCCGAACCCGACGAGGCGTGAGCGCGGCACCGTCCGCACGGACGGTCACGGTCCCCGCACCCGGCAAGGCGCCCGGACCGGCCGTGTGCATGGCCGGTCCGGCAAGGGTCGCGATTCCGCCGCGGAGACCGGCATGACGCCGTTCCGCTTCCGCGCGGAACCTGACGGCGTCCAGGCCGGAAGCGTCGTCTCAATGACTGGCTCGACGTCCGCACCGCGCCTGGCCCGTCGCCTGGCTCAAGGCCACGCCCGGACCCATCGTCTCCGGCCATCCCGGCGACCGCACCGACAGGCCGCTTCCCTGCAACTTCAAGGGTCCGTCAAGCCGATGCCCGACCCGGCGATCGAACCGGACAGGAAGACCGGGCACAAGGACCCTGCCGCCCTACCGGCTTTCCTGGGGATCGAAGTCCTTGGCCGCCAGAAGGGTCGCGGCACCCAGCATCAACGCGCCGCAGATGCGGTTGACAAGACCGAAATCGCGCGTCCGGATCCATGCGGCGGCCCTTGCCCCAAGCCAGCCCCAGGCAAGCAGGATGACGCCGTCTACCAGCAGATAGGTCCCGCCCAGAACCGCCAGCTGCGGAAGCGTCGACGCCCCGGGATTGATGAACTGCGGAAACAGGGCCGCAAAGAACATCACCGCAAAGGGGTTGGCGCTGGACGTGATGAATGCCTGGCGAAACAGCGCGATCGACGAGCCGGCCTTCGGGTCAGGCGTCGCCGCGCCTCGTGACCTCGAAAGGAGAAGCCGAAGGCCGATCCAGGCGAGATAGGCGACGCCGAGCCACTTCACGACCTGAAACGCCTCGGCGGATGCCGCAATCACGCCGGCGATCCCGAATGCCGCCGCGGTCATCTGGAGCACGTTGGCCGTCAGGTCGCCTGCGATCGTCCAGCCGCTCTTCCTCAGTCCGTGGCGAGCGCTGTTGGCCAGCACGAGTAGCTGGCTGGTGTCCGGCGGGGTCGCGAAGAACACGCCAAGGGCGGCCAGGTAAAGGAGATACGTCTCGACTGACATCGCCGACCCTCGCGGGAACTGCAGGTCCTGAGCCAGGCGGAACGGGCCTGGACGGCCTCGGCTACCGTCTTCCGCCGGTCGATGTCAACGACATCGGGACCGCGGCAGGCAGAGGCGCCTTCCCTGCCAGCCTGGCTGCGAATGTCGCTCGCGGATGCTGCGCCGCGAACGTCGATCAGCCCCGCCCACGGCGCCTGGACCTCCGGACTGACGCCGAAATCAAGGCGTCACGCGCCGATTGAGCCTCACGCACCGCGCTCGAGCGCCTTTGCAAGCGGGAAGTCGTGCATCAAGTGGCATGTCTGGCTTGAAACAGGGCATCCTTGCCCATTGCCGGCCCGGTCCGATGCACGGTCAAGCCACCATGCGGACCACGGGCGGAACGGCTCCCGGCGCGCACGCCCGCCGGGGCCGAGAGGGGGGCGGACCCGCTGTCCGCGCCGGCATGGATGGGCGACGTCACCCGTTCTGTCCCGGGCGGCGCCTGCCTCGCGCTTCGGGAAGGCGGTCGCGCGAAACGGAATTCGAGGAGCCGGCGGCTCTTGCGAACGGCACGCTGGCCCCGGACGCCGGCCAGGCGCCATGGCCTGCGGACTCCCTGTTCCGGACCTGAACAGGACGGTGTTGACGGCGGTGCGGCATCGAACTTAGATCAAGTGGCAGCACCGCAGCTGCCGTTCGCAGGAATGGCGACGTGCCGAAATGTTCGAAAGCCACAGGGAACCGGTCGACTTCCTGGCTGTCGCCGGGACCGGAACGGTCTCCCCGGCAGCGGACCGGTTCGCAATGACCCGGCCGACACTGCCTCGCATCGTCGTCAGGCCGGCGGCCCGTCCGGAATTGCGGCCGCTCCCCGTACCCGCTTGCCGGTCTCGGCCATTCTCGAATGAATGGATGGACCGGCGAGGAAGGCCATGCGCACGGCCCTTGCGCCGTGCCTGCACCGATTCGCGCCTGGAACCCCTGAAATGAAGGAGGCAACGACATGAGAACCCTTTCTGCCGGCGGCCTGGCCGTGGCCGCGGTCCTCTCGCTTTCGGCCTGTGGCGGGGGCAGCGACCCGGCCTCGCGGCCGGCGCCCTCCCCCGGCGACATCAGGGACCTCACCGGCCTGGCTCCGCCGGTCGAGACCGGGCAAGCGCAGCAGGCGCGTCAGCAGGCGATTTACGCCGGCTCCGACTCCCTGGTTGTCTCCACGACGTACGCCGAGACAGTGCTGCTCGACGAGACCCATTCAATCAGGTGGCTGGCGGAATGCTCCGGGCGCGCATGCGAGCGGCTTGACCCGGTGACCGGCCAGACCATCACGTTCGAGCTCGGCGCCAACGAAGTCACGCTCGGCGACGCCGAGGCCATCGGCTCGGCGCATGGCATCACCCTGACGTCGGAGACAACGCGCGGCGAGCGCCTTGACCGGAACTCGTTCGGCGCGTGGATGGAGCATGGCGTGTTCACGCTCGAAGACGACCGCGCGACTGGCGAGGATTACGAGGCAAGCATCGTGTACACGTTGGCCGCGGGTGCCCTCGCCGGTCGCCCGCCGAGCGGATCCGCCACATGGCTCGGCATCATGGTGGGAACGCCGGTCGCCGGGGAAAATCGCGGCAACCGGCTGGTCGGGACGGCGGCGCTCAACTACGACATGGCTGCGGGCGTGCTCGATGCCGGGTTCAGCGGCATCAAGGACATCGACCGCGGGACGGCGCACAGCGTCGAAGCGGTGATCTTCTCCGACCTCGAGGTCGGGCCGGACGGGGCCTTCTCGCGCGGCCAGTCGGGCGGGCGCATCCAGGGCGGCTTCTACGGTCCCGGCCACGCCGAGGCGGGGGGCATCTTCGAGCAGTCCGGCATCGTCGGGGCCTTCGGCGCCAAGCGGCAGTGAGGAACGGCAGACGAGGCGATGGCCGCCGTGACCGCGCCTCTTCCTGGGCGTTGCGTCGAGAATGTTGAGCTCAACGTTCTCGACGCGACTGCACAGAGAGATTTCCCGAGCTACCAGACCCACCGGGGCCGCACGGCCCACGGCCGTACCGCAAGGGACTGCGGGCAATCCTCAACGACCATGAAGCCGCCCTTGAAGAGTGGCGCTACGCCTGCGAACTCGGCAGTCTCAGATTCGGGCACGTGTTCAACGACGTGCTGACCACGTTTGTCGAGGTAGGCTGGCAGCTGCACAACCAGTGGCTCGCACGGCTGCGGGAGGGAGGCGCATAGGATCCGGGCCCGCCGTGACTCGCTTGATGAGCCATGTGGCCGGATTCAGGCCCCGGTGACGACTCGTCGAGACGAGTTGGTCAAGGAGTGGACGCTCCGAACTCATCCAGCGGCGAGGCATACCGAGCGGGACGCGCGCGCGGCAAGTGAGAGCGAAGCAGATCCGGCCGTCATGGCACTCTGCCAAGGCGACGAGCGCGGCAGAGACATGCGAGACTCCGCCACTCAAGCCGTGGACTCAAGCAATTTACCTACGATCCGACAAAGCAGGAATCGGATCACGGTACCGCCCTCCAGGAGTGCGAGCCAGCGATGCCGTCCGGCAATCGATACCGTCAGCGAGCGCGACGACACCGGACGTGCCGCCCGGTCCGACCGACGCCCAGTCGGTCAATCGCGCGAACTCACTCGATCGTCACACATGTCGAGGATGACCAAGTCCGGATGCCGAAGCGAAGGACGTCAAACGCCGTTGGAACTGAAAGCTTCATGTCATCGACAACTCCCTGGCGCGGTCAGATGCCAATGTGGTTGCATCCATCCCTTGCAGGGAATCTCATTGGCAACGTGCTTTTCCGTCTCGAAAGAGGCCCAGCGCGCGCCTGGTGCATCGTTGCAACTCTTGAGACTTCCCAACGGCACCGAGCCCTTCATGCGCCGCGAGCCACATGACAAGTCCGTCCAGCGGAGAAGTCGGGCCTAGCTGTCAGGCTGCCGATTGCCGCCGAAGGAGCCCACGACATTGCCGCGCTCGAAGATGCCAACCACACCGGCGTGCCCCTCTCCGACGAAACTGTAGCGAGTCGAAATAATTGGACTCGCGAATCAAAACGTGGACTCAAAACGGAACAGACAAAGCACAAAGCGGCCCCGGCGAGTCCACCATTACACAAAACCACTAGGAAACAGGACAACCCCGGGCATAAGCACCAATCCCGACCACAACAAACCCAAAA
>VYCX01000011.1 GCA_009843725.1 Boseongicola sp. SB0675_bin_26 | reverse complement strand
GACAGGGCGTGTCGAAATACCTCGTGATCTTCGGCCACGGATCAACCGAACTGGGGGAGACACTGCGCGTCTACGAAGCCGCCGGGCTTGTGCGCTGCTTTCAGTTCCGCAACGAGGTGGAGATGTCCCACGCGGGAACGGCGCTGCGCATGATCTACGGCGAGTCCTGTGCCGTGGTGACTTCGATAGGGCCGGGAGCATTGCAGGCATTGGCAGGCTCGCTGGCCGCAGCCTCGAACGGAGTTGGCATCTATCACCTGTACGGCGACGAGACCACGCACGGCGAAGGCTACAACATGCAGCAGATTCCAAGGCCCGAACAGGGACTCTTCGGACGTCTGACCGCCGCAATGGGCGGCACCTACACGTTACATGCTCCCGGTGCCGTGCGGGACGCCCTGCGGAAGGGCGCCGTTGCCGTGTTCCACCCAACGAAAGCGGGGCCCTTTTTTCTGAACCTGCCACTGAACGTGCAACCTGCCGAAGTCCTTGTCCGGCTGGACGCCCTCCCGACGCGCCCACGGTTTGCGCCGCTTGCACCGGTGGACACCGACCTTGTCGACCGGGCGGCGGCCCTGATCTCCAGCTGCCCGCGCGTCGCGGTCAAGGCCGGGGGCGGCAGCTTGGGAGCGGCCCGCCAGCTTCGCAGGTTTGCGGAAGCGGCAGGTGCCGCGGTGGTGCTTTCGCCAGGCACCACCGGGGTTCTGCCAGATGACCATCCCCAAAACATGCACGTAGGCGGCACCAAGGGATCAATCTCCGGAAATTTCGCAATGCGCGAAGCGGAGCTCGCGATATTCGTGGGCAGCCGGGCCGTCTGCCAGAGCGACTGTTCGGGCATCGGCTGGCCAAGTGCCCGTCAAGTGATCAACATCAACGCCGATGCCGGTGACGTTCAGCATTACAACCGAACCCTTGCGCTGCAGGGCGACGCCGCGGCCGTTCTTGAAATGCTGTCGCATCGCCTCGCGCCAATGTCTGAGGAAAAGGACGAGTGGCTTGCAGTCTGCAATTCAAGGAAAGCGGAATGGAAGAGCTTCAAGCAGGAGCGGTTCGACGCCGGCCCGTTGCATGACGACGTCTGGCAACGCCCAGTTCTCACCCAACCGCAGGCGATTCGTGTCGCGGACCGGTTCGCCAACCGTCATGGCGCCATCAAGCTGTTCGACGCCGGTGACGTGCAGGCCAACGGCTTCCAGGTCGTGGAGGATGACGCGCCCGGCCAAAGCGTTACCGAATCCGGCGCCTCCTACATGGGATTCGCGGTTTCGGCGCTTTTGTCCGGCGCCCTTGCCGACGAGGGACGATACGCGATCGCGTTCACCGGCGATGGTTCGTTCATGATGAATCCGCAGATCCTGGTTGACGGGGTGGCGCACGGCGTGCATGGCACGATCCTGCTTCTGGACAATCGCCGGATGGCGGCCATCAGCGCCCTGCAACGCGCTCAATATGGCGCCGAGTTCCGCACGAATGACGCCGTCATGGTGGATTATGTGAGCATGGCTTCAAGCGTGACGGGCGTGCTCGCCCTTTCGGGCGGGCACGATCAGGACAGTCTTGAGATGGCGCTGGGCAGGGCGCATGCCCATCCCGGCCTTAGCCTGGTCCATGTTCCGGTGTACTATGGACCTGATCCTTTGGGTGGCATGGGCGCTTACGGCGACTGGAATGTCGGCAATTGGTGCGAGGCGGTACAGCGCAGATACAGCGAAACCCCGATCTGACTCCCAATGGAAGTGCCCCATGGGAGCGGTTTCAGTCCTTTTGGCAGGACTCAGCCTGCCATCGGTCATCCAAGTCGTGGGCCGCAACGAGAGGCCCGAACTTGGATTCCCTTGAAGGCAGCGTGACGAGCCCGACTGAACTCTTGCCTGCATCGTGGGTTGACCGATTGCGGTGCCGTGAATCTTGCCAGAAGTCTGTATCGGTTGAGTGCGAAGGCCATGGGGAATTCCAGGGCTTCTCCTGATGGATGTGAACAGGGTTGGGCGCAAAGTCGCCTTACAAAAAAATTCACTTGCATTTGGGATCATTAAACTCCTCAGAAAGGGCTACTCACCTTGGCGGCGGTCCCTTTGGGGCGCAATTCGCCAATTGCGGGTCAGGAAATTCGCCGCCGCAGTCGGAAGGCGGTGACCTTCCCGTCGCGGTGGTCAGATGCGGGAACTGGAGCGGACTTGTCATGGCGCCGACCTCAGAGCTCAAGATCGACGGCACCGTAATCTGGTACGATTCGGACGTCCTTGATCCCATGGAACCCGGGCTGTTTGAGCCGGACTGGCTTCGCGACAACGGCAGTCTTCGCGGCAGTGCGCAAGGGCGCAACAAGGCCTATTTTCTGCACTTCTCAGGGCTTGACCTGGTCTTGAGGCAATTCCGGCGGGGCGGACTTGTCGGCAAGTTCAATCGCGACCGTTACATTTGCACGGAGGTCGGGAAGGGCCGTGCAATGCGAGAGTTTGCGTTGCTCGCCTGGATGCGCAGGAAAGGACTGCCTGTGCCGCGGCCAGTTGCTGCGCGGCATCGCCCTTCCGGTCTGCTTTATCGTGCCGATCTGATTACCGAGCGCGTCCCTGGTGCACGCTCGCTCGCCGAGGTGTTGCAGGAATGCGCCTTGCCAGAGCGTGACTGGATTGCGATCGGTTCTGTCATACGGCAGTTGCATTCTGTCGGCGTGAATCACGCTGACCTCAATTGCCGAAACATTTTGCTGGATGCCAGCGGTCAGGCTTGGCTCATCGACTTCGACAAGTGCGAGAGGCGCGAATCAAACCGATGGATGAAGCAAAATCTTGCGCGGTTGCGACGATCCATCGAGAAAGAGAAGCGAAAGCACAAGCGCTTCAACTGGTCAACTGACGACTGGTCCGTGCTAATGTCTGGATATATGGAGGGCGGCGTGCCGCAGGCACGGTGACACTGGACATGGCGAGGCGCGAGTCAGTCACGATGATTGATTGCATCTCATGCCTGATGGAGAGACCTCGAAAGTGCGTCATCGAGTCTTATCAACTGGCGCGTGACACAAGCTGCGCATGCCACCTCACGAAACAGGTGCCAGGCTCGATGGATCTAAGGAACGCGATTTGAAAGGCACTGTGATCTGCATGAAATGGGGCAAGGCCTATGCCCCGGATTACGTCAACGTGCTGGCCTCGGCCGTCCGCAGGAACCTGCCTGATGAGCATCGCTTTGTTTGCCTTACCGATGACGCCGAAGGCATCTCACCCGATGTCGAGACCTTGCCCATCCCTGACATGGGGCTGAGTCCCGGCAACTTCCGCTTCGGCGCCTGGCCCAAGATTTCGCTTTTCAAGCCGGAACTCTATGACCTATCCGGACGTGCGCTCTTCATCGACCTTGACTCCATGATTTGCAGCGATCTCGCACCGATGTTCAACTGTACTGGCGCATTGGTAATGGTTGAGGAATGGTCCCGCCCAATTGACCGTGTGAAGTTCCGTCGGCCGGTCCGCGGGGCGTCAATGGTGATAGCCTTCGAGATAGGATCGCTTGGCCATATCTACGACGAACTGGTCGCTCGCCCCGAACATTGGACCTCGACAGTACGCAACGATCAGCGATTCATGTGGAAACAGCAAAGTGAGATCACATTCTGGCCAGAATCTTGGGTCATCTCCTTCAAGCGCCATCTCTTGCCCCCGCCACTCGTCAACAGGGTGCTGCCGCCTCGAACGCCCCCTCAGGATGCACGCATCCTTGCCTTCCATGGTCGCCCGCGTCCGGCCGAATTGGTCCCCGATGCTCATCAGGCCTGGGGCGATTTCTGGCGCTCCGGACGCGGAACAGTTCCCTGGTTTCGTGAATATTGGCTGTCCAACGGTGGACGCGAGACGATCGAAGCAATCGGTCCCTTGCGCGATTGGAGGGGTCGCCCGATCAACTGAAGGCACTTCACGGCGCGAGTTGGAATTGGATTGCACTACAAGCCCGATATGCGATATCGCGGAACGCGCTGAACTAGATGAAGAACCAGCTTTGTGACATCAACACAATTGAGAGTCGGCGGCAAACGGGAGCGGGAAATGCCAGGAAGGATCACCAAGGCAGTCTTTCCGATAGCTGGACTCGGTACTCGGTTCTTGCCTGCGACAAAGTCGATACCGAAAGAAATCATGACTCTTGTTGATCGACCATTGATTCAGTACGCTATTGACGAGGCGCGAGCGGAGGGAATTACTGAGTACATATTCGTCACTTCGCG
>VYCX01000476.1 GCA_009843725.1 Boseongicola sp. SB0675_bin_26 | reverse complement strand
AACGCTGCCCCCTGATCAAGTTGCGCTCGATGCGGTCACGTCCAAGAACACCCGTACATTTCTGCGATCAACAGGTTATTTGGGATCAGGTCAAAATGTCCCGGTTTTGTGATCACTTAGTTTTCTGCGTGATCACATGGCGCGTGATTGGGGCTTCGAGGGGTCGCTGGTTCGTCAGAATCCCGGGACTCTGGTTGCGCGCATCTCCAAGGCGTCCTTCGCCCAAAGCGGTTCCTTGGAGGAATTCGCGTGACGTTCGCATGGTCCCTTCACCGGGCACGTCCAAACGTCGTTCGCGCCGGATGATCGTGTTTGCAGGCCATCTAGGCATGCACCTGCGGCGGCCCCGCATCACCCGGGGCCATCGAATCCTGTCGGGAGGAACTGTCATGAGATTGCTGATCGCACTGGTTCTGGCCGCGCTGCCGGCCGCGGTTCAAGCCCAGGAACGCGAAGTTGAGGACTGGAAGCGCAAGTGCGAGCCTGCGGTCGAGGCCTTCCTGGTCCAAGGCGTGTCAACCTGTCGGGACGGGCGGCCCTACATCCGGCTGTACCGAAGCGGCGAAGAGGGCAGAGAGTTCATCGGCGTGGCGGAAGCCGCGATCAGGGGCCACATTCCCGAGACGCGCATCGGCAGCGAGGAGGATGCCCGAGAGGTCGGATTGCTGCATGAGATCGATGGGAGGCAACCTGCGCTCAGGCTGATCGTATCGCCAAGCGCGCCCGGCACATTCGATTCTCACGACACCGGCTCCCAAAGCTCGATCGCGTTGCCCTCAGGGTCGTGGATGCGGGCGAAGCGGCCAATGCCCTCCATCTCGCTTTCGTCGCTGATCTCTATGCCCGCGGACGCAAGTTGCGCGATCATTGCGTCCAGGTCGGTCACGCGAAAGTTCAGCATGAAGGTCTTGTCCGTCGGGAAATAGTCCGTGTCCGCGGCGAATGGCGAGAAGACCGTGACCCCGGCCTCGGTCTGCCAGGGCGTCATGTCCATGTTCGTCGGGGCCGGATCGATCCCAAGGTGAGCCTGATACCAGGACGCAAGCCCCTCGGGGTCTTGGGCCCGAAAGAAGAACCCGCCGAATCCCTGAACTTTCTGCATGCCGCTTTCTCCCGTCCGTGCAGTGACTACCTTGGATGCCGGGGAATGCCAAACAAGTCGACAGTGTCTGACATGGCGCCGGTCCCGACGCGTGGCGAGCCAGAGTGAACTGCTTCTCCAACAGCCCGCGATGCCTTCTTGGATCGGTCCTCTGCATCGCTTTGTCCAGGTTTCGCGGCAAATGTGGCAAATCCCGCCATCATCGTCCTGCCCGGCAAAACGCCAGTTCCTGCTTGCCCAATGTCCGTTCACCGGAGATTGGGCGCAGCGCAGGAGTCAGAGCAATGCCTTGCCGAAGCGAGAGTCGCGAGTTCAAGTCTCGCCGTCCGTTCCACGGTGCTTGATGCCTGGCCGGATCAATCGAGACTGAATGCGTCGCCGCACGTTCGCCATCGGCGCAGGCGCGATGTTGCTGTCCTGGCCGCCAACGCCCGGCAAAATCCAATCGCGCGACGGGCTGAAGGACATCTTTGGGAAATGGATCAGCCGCAGCCTGATCGGCCGGCCGCTTGCTTGTGGACTGATCGGCACCAGGTCGAATTCGCCGCGGCACGGGGGCAACCTGCACATTCATGACGACCGAGCAGTTGCTGGTCGCGTTCGATCCGGAGTCGTTCAATGAGATGCCGGATCGGGAACAGCTGGCGGACGCGGGCGTCATCGCTCGACAGATGATCCTGGCTGCGGGATGACTGCGCTGTTCGCGACCATCACCATCACTCGGGCAGGTTTCCGTCGGCATGCAGGTTTGGAACGAGCCTCTCACGACGTTCCAGCGGGAACGCCAGGCGCACCGGGGTCTTCGGGGATGCCGACGCCAGGTGTCCGGCCGCCGTCAGTTTGCTGAGCGTGTTGCGGGCCGTGCGCTCGGAGGTCTTGAGCACGACCCGCGCGTCGCCGCGCTCCAAGGCGCCATGTCGCAGGACGGCGGAGACCAGATCGGGCGCGCTTGTCATCGATCGTGTCTTCGACAAGGCGCAGGCAACGCTTCTCCAGTCCGTCGAGGTCAAGCAGCTTTGCGGAAGACGTGACCTGGTCGAGCATGACCTTGATGAACCACTTGCTGAAGGTCCTCAATGCCGCCTTGGGCAGGTCGCCGCGCCCGTCACGATCTCCGCGCCTGGGACTGTCTGCGTGGTCCATCATTCGCTTGTGCTCGCCGTGGTCGGTCAGGCCGCGGGAAATCGACCACAATCCCTCAACGCCTATGCCTGCGGCGAGCGCCACCGCGTGTGACATCAAGCGGCTGACGCGCCCGTTTCCGTCCGGGAACGGACGGATGTGGTTCAGGCGATGTTGCCGATCCTGGTTGCCGGCGCATGGCGGGAAGCACGGATCTCCAGATCATGCGCGGCAGAAACGCAAGGGAATTATATACTTGACGGACAGGCCAAGAATCCCTATATTTCCAATATCGGAAGCAAGGAGATTCGACAATGGCAACGGCACCGGGCAAGTCTTTTCGCAAGGGTCTGACAATTCTCGAATTGACGGAAATGTTCCCCACGGAAGAGTCCGCCCGCGAATGGTTTGAAAGCATCATTTGGGCCAATGGCCGTCACTGCCCGCATTGCGGTTGCACTGACACTTTCGAGAACCCGAAAAGCGAACCGAGCCGCCCCTATCGCTGCAAGGGCTGCCATCAGCATTTCAGCGTCCGGCTTGGCACGATCCTGGAAGGCTCGCCCCTGCCGTTCCGCAAGTGGGTTCTGGCGATCTACCTGCACATGACAAGCCTGAAAGGCGTGTCCTCGATGAAGCTGCATCGGGACATTGGCGTGACGCAGAAGACGGCATGGTTCATGCTCCAGCGTATTCGGGAGGCTTTCAAGCGCGACGATGACGACAACGACCCGATGGGCGGGCCGGTGGAAATGGACGAAACATGGGTTGGCGGTCGGCGCAAGAACATGCACAGAGCCGAGCGCAAGAAGCGCGAAGGGCGCGGGCCAGTGGACATGACGGCGGTTGTGGGGGCCAAGGACCGCACCGCCAACGAGGTTCGAGCCAAGGTGGTTCATTCGACCGACGCCGCAACGCTGGTTCCCTTCATCGAGCGCAACGCGGCGCACGGGGCAACGGTCTACACCGACGACGCCGCAGCGTATTCGTCGCTGGCGACGATGCTGAACGGCTTCATCCACGAAAGCGTGAATCACAGCGCGGGCGAGTATGTGCGGGAGATGGCTTCGACCAACGGGATCGAGTCTTTCTGGGCCGTCCTCAAGCGGGCGCACAAGGGCGTGTATCACAAGTTCAGCGTGAAGCACCTCCAGCGTTACGTGACGGACTTCGCGGGGAGGCACAACGTGCGGACACGGGACACGATAGGGCAGATGGAATTCATCGTCGCGGGCATGGTCGGAAAGAGGCTCACCTACGCCGCCCTGAAAGCCGATAACGGGCTGCCTAGCGGAGCAAGAACGCAAGCCACTTGACCCCGTTGAAAGGTGTCAATACATATCAATCAGCGAGAAAGTGCCCAAGGGAACCGAAAGTGGCAGTGTCAGTGCTCGCCGTGGCCAAGCGTATGGGTGAGCAGTCTGGTTGGCGGCTCACGAATCTTGCTTTGCAAAAGCTCTGCTACATTGCTCACATGCTGCACCTTGGGCAGCATGGAGAAGCTCTCGTATTCGGGCAGTTTCAGGCATGGGATCTTGGGCCTGTTCACCCTCAGCTATATCGTGCCGTCAGTCGGTTCGGTTCAAGCCCTGTCCAGGCACAGGTTTTTGAATCGGTCAGGTCTGTTCAAGATGATACGGTCATCACCACCCTGATTGACAGAGTCGTGAACGAGCTTTCCGACAACACACCCCGGTTGGTGGCGATCACTCATTGGGAAGGAGGAGCGTGGGCCAAGCACTATGTTCCCGACGTGAAACACATTATGATACCTGACGAAGACATACTTCAAGAATACAAGGACAGGCAGCTTGAGCCGCAAAAGTGACGAGGACGTCCTGTCCGCGTTGAGTGGATTGGCACCTACCGACAGCGATCAGAAGAAAAGCGAACAACTCAAGAAAATTGCGGAGCAGCGGGCCGTTGATGAGCACGGCCGCGACCGGACCACGCGAAACATACTTTCTGTCTGTCTAAACGGACCTTTCAGCTGAAAATCTCCCGACGGCATCGCGCAGGCCCCTGAAAAGGCG
>VYCX01000461.1 GCA_009843725.1 Boseongicola sp. SB0675_bin_26 | reverse complement strand
TTTGCCTCGGCAACCTGATGCGCACGGATCAGGAATTCATGCCCGATCCAGGCAAACAGGCCGAGCGAGACCATCAGGGCAAGATCGAACGCGGTGGCAGGCGCGATCCAGTAGATCCAGCAAAACGGCGCAAGCGCAACGGTTCCGGTCAGTCCGAGAAGGAACTGCATGATGAGCGGCTTCACGTCACGCGACAGTTTCCTCGTCAGGATGGAATAGAGCGCAAGACCGGTCGCAGCCAAAAGCATCAGGAACGCGGCCGGATCAAGAGCCTCCCCGAAAGGTCGAATCACGACGAGCACGCCGGCGAAGCCAAGGGCCACGGCGGCCCAGCGCACACGCCCGACCCTTTCACCCAGAAGCGGCCACGAGAGCGCGCAGACGATGATCGGCGCCGAGAACATGATGGCCGATGCAACCGTCAGCGAAAGGGATTGCAGCGCCACGAAATTGAAGATCGTGGACACGACCAGAAGCGATGCCCTCAAGCCAAGGACCGGCAGCAACGGCCGGGCGTCGGCAAGCCCTCGACCGCGCAACCCGGCCAGCACGCCGGCCGTGACGACGAACTGGATCGCGTAGCGAAAGAACGCGAGCTGGATCGCCACGTAGCCCGCGCCCAGAAGCCACTTCGAGGATGTGTCCACGACCGCGAACATGAAGTTCGCGAACAGCATCATCAGAACAGCCACTGTGGCGACTGCCGCGAAACGGGACATGCTTACACCGCCATCCGAACTGTGCGATCAGCCTTCGTCGGCACCGATGGTCTCGAAGGCGCGGACCTGCATGCCTTTCTGGATTTCGTAGATCGAGATCGCCACGTTCGGCTGCGGCTGCGGAATGCGGACGGGAATGTCCTCAAGGCGCGGCTCGATCGTCGACTCGCCGCACAGCATTCGGCTGTCGTAGTCCTCGATGCCGTCCCATCTCGTCATCGATCCCATGATCGGGAAAGCATCTGCCGCCATCATCTCGTAGAACAGGAGCCGCCGCGGCCGGTCAGAGCGATTCAGCGCCGAACCATGCAGGATGCGCCCGTGATGAATGGAGATGGACCCGGCAGGGCCCGTGAGCTGCACGGCATCCTCCAGGTCCATGCCCGCCGCCTCGGGCAGCACCGCGCCGGCAAAGACGCCGTCCACATGATGATCGTGAACCGGTCCCGTGTGGCTGCCGGGGAAGACCATCAAGGGACCGTTCTCTTCACCCATGTCGTCGATCAGGACGCCGACCGCAAGGATGTCGTCGTTGGTGTGCGGATAGAACGCGTAGTCCTGGTGCCACTCGACAGCGGCGCCATAGCCCGCCTTCTTCATGTTCAGCTTGGTCGTGTGCAGCCGAATGTTCGGCCCGATCAGGTCGCGCGCCGGAGCCAGGACGTGATCCGAATACATGAGATCCCGCATGACCTTGGACTGCGTGTGCGGAAGCTTGATCCGTCTCAGGCGCGGTTCGTCCGGCGTATGGCTGTCCTCGAGGTCAAGCTTCTCGTCGGACTCGGTCATCGTGCGCGCAACATCCTCGAAACGCCGGATCTCGTCTCGAATGGCCTCGATGATGTCGGGCGGCACCCTGCCCGCAAGCACGAGATAGCCGTTCTCGGCGTAGAACGCCTCCTGGTCGCCTGTCAGAACCTCAGCCATCTCAGGCGCAATGGGGACTGGATTCGTCCCACCTGTGTTGCGCGACATGCGGTGCGTTGGCCAGGCGGCTGCGAGTCTCCTCCCACATGGCCTTCCAGACCCGCCAATCCTTCAGCTCGCTCGCAGGGTTGCTCCGGGACCGTGCGACGAATTCCGGAAAGTGGCTGCGGCCCGTCGGCTGTCCCGTGACGCTGTAGCGAAGATCGAACGACCAGCGGTAGCCGTCCGATTCGTTGGACAGGGAGGCGTGAGGCGTCATCGGATGGAAGATCACGGCGCCCCCTGCCTTGACCGGAACCGGCACGGAGCGCTTGGGAACGTGCGAATCCGCCAGCGCCGTCTGGACCTTGGGGCAATGCGGCATCATCGCGTCGTACCGTTCCGCCGCAACCTTCAGGCAGCCGTTCTCGACGGTCGCGTCGGTAACAGCCAGCCAGACCGTGATGAAATCCGTCTGGTCCGCTTCCGGCAATGTGACGCCCTGGTCCTGGTGCCAGTCGGTCGAAACGACATGGGCCCGGATTTCATCCTTCGCCACAGCCCGTTCCGGCGGCTTGATGCGAACGTGCTGGATCGGGTTCGAGGTGATTTCGGGCCCGATCAACGTCTCGACAGCGTCGAGAATGCCGCTGTCCGTCACCATGTCGAAGACGGCAGGCCCGAAGTGAAACGGCGTCTCGTCGGTGATGCCTGCAAACGGCAGGCTGATGTCGAAAGGCTGGTACCAGTCGAATCCGCCTCGATACGCGACGTCGAGCTTGTCCCAGAAACCCATGCCGGGACGCGGCGCATCCACGAGGCCCTCCGCCTGCCATTGGCCGAAAAGACGGTCCATGAGTTGGGCATATTCCTCGCGGACTCCATCGAGAACCTGACCGTTCACGAGTCCCTCGACAACCAGGTAGCCCTGTCGATCAAACGTCTCGACATCCTGTTCGGTGAGCACCACTTCCTCCCCGGTCTACAAGAGAACCGTGACTATGCTCGGCCAAATGAGCAGCACCGACAGGGCCAGAAGCTGCACGCAGATGAACGGCAGGAAGCCCCGGAAGATGTCTGTCAGCGAAATGTGCGGCGGCGCCACGGATTTCAGGTAGAAGGCCGCCGGGCCGAAGGGCGGTGACAGGAAACTGACCTGCATGTTCATGCAGAACAGCACGCCGAACCAGATCGAGACATAATGCGGCTCGAGCTGGCCTATGAAACCGATCTCCTCGATCGGCAGCTTCTTCACGATCGGCAGGAAGACCGGAATGATAAGCAGCACGATGCCCACCCAGTCCATGAAGGCCCCCATGAAGAGCAGGATCACCATCATGCTGAGCAGCACGAGCATCGTCGGCATCTCGCTCCCGACGATGATGTTCGCGATGTAGCTCGGACCACCCGCCAAGGTGTATGCGCCGGCCAGGGCCGCGGCCCCGATGGTGACCCAGATGATCGTGCCGGTCGAGCGCAATGTCCGCATCAGGCTGTCCCAGACCAGTCCGACCGAGGCTTCGCCCCGGAATGCGGCAATGATGAACACTGCGAGCGCACCCATTCCGGCCGCTTCGGTGATGCCGGTCACCCCGCCGTAGATCGAGCCCAGAACGACCCCGATGACCGTGAATGGGGGCACAAGGCCCTTGCCGTGCTCCCATGCCTTGGCGCTTTGTTCGCGCCCGAACACGAACAGCGCCAGGACGATGCCGATCGCGACCGCCGCCGCAACATACGGGATGTGGTGCGGCATGCCCCAGGCGATCGGGTCTTCGCCCGTTTCCAGAACGTTTTGGCCCGTGACCGTGAAGTAGAGCACGCGCAGGAGCAGGAGAGTCGCGAATCCGGCCAGCAGGATCGACAGGAACGCGCCGAACATGGCAAGCTTCTGGAGGCCCGGAACGTCGTCCTCGCGCGGCTCCGGCAATGGTGCCAGCGTCGGATTCAGGTTCACGCGCACCAGGATGTAGATGATGATGAAGCTCGCCAGCATGAATCCGGGCACGAAGGCCCCGGTGAACAGGGACTTGATCGAGGTCTCGGTGATCAGCCCGTAGATGATCAGCACGATCGATGGTGGAATCATGGTGCCGAGGCTGCCGCTCGCGCAGATCGTCCCGATCGCCAGGTTTTGGTTGTATCCAAGCCGCAGCATCTGCGGGAGCGCGATGAGGCCGAGAAGGACGACTTCACCGCCTATGATCCCCGACATGGCCGCCATTATGACCGCCATGAGCGATGTCACGACCGCGATGCCGCCGCGCACCTGCGAAAGCCAGTAGTCGAGAGAGTCGTACATCGCCTTGGCAATGCCCGAACGTTCCAGAAGGGCCGCCATGAATATGAACAGCGGCACCGATAACAGGACGTATTCCGTCATCAGGTCGAATATCTTCTGGGTCAGGATGTATAACGGCCCGGTACCAGGATTCTTCGTCAGGAGCCCTTCGCCGAAACTCAACGGGTTCGTCAGCAGCGCCGGCTCGAACTTCATGACCAGCACGAGCGCCGCCAGACAGGCCGACGCGAGACCGAGCGGCATCCCTATTGCGAGGAGGACGATGAGGCCCAGAACCAGGACCAGCGAAATCGTTCCGACATCCATCAGTCGTCTCCCACCGCACGCTTGATTGC